>VHBM01000001.1 GCA_016871975.1 Nitrososphaerota archaeon
ACATATCACGAAGAATAGATGTTGTTGCAGAAAAAGCTGTTCTTGATTATTTAAAAAAAATCAACTTTGAATGCATTGTTTTAGGCGAGGAATGTGGCCGTGTTGAGTTATCAAATAATCCAAAAGGATATGTGATAATGGATGCAATTGATGGTTCTGCAAACGCAGTGAGAGGAATACCATTTTTTTGCTGCTCACTTGCATTTGCAACAGATGACAAGCTAAGCTCTGTAACTGATGGAGTTGTAACCGATTTGCATACAGGTGATATGTATTGGGCAACAAAAGGAAAGGGTGCATTTATGAACGAAAAAAAAATTCATGTGCAAAAAACATTGCCAATCTATCGAATTGTTGGAGTTAATATCTCAGGTTCAGACCCAAAGCTAGTCGAGAGACTGCATCCTGTTTTTAAAAGCAGTAATCATACAAGACATCTTGGAGCAAATGCGTTAGAGCTTGCAATGTTTGCTCGGGGTTTGATTGATGTGTATATAGATCTTAGAGAAAAGATTAGAGTTACTGATATGGCAGCTGGTTACTTGTTAGTAAATGAGGCAGGAGGATTTGTTTTAGATCCTAACTTGAAACCACTTGATTCTGATCTTGGTTATGAAACAAAGTTGTCCTTTATCGCTGCTGCAAATAAGGAAATTCTTGATGAGATTGTATCTCAAATTAAATAATGTGGCGCCCTTGGCGGGATTTGAACTCGCGTCTCAGCCGTGACAGGGCCGAATTCTAGACCGGACTATACTACAAGGGCGCAGATCAAAAAAACAAAAGTCCCAGTTTAAAAGTTTCGTAAGCTCAAATTTGTTGTAAAAGACTAAATTATACACGTCTGAGAAATTTGCAAGGTGGGGTCTGTGGCGCAGCCAGGTAGCGCACCGGACTTTTAATCCGGTTGTCGTGGGTCCAAATCCCACCAGACCCGCTTATTTTGTAAGGTTTTTGACCTTTAAAGAGAGATTTGAAAACACCATTTTTACTTCATTGCCTCGTTTTGTTATTCCAGTCTTGTATGCACCAATTTTTCCTACCCTAAATTGAATCATCCTCTTTTGTTCACTAGTTCCAGACGATCCTTGTGATATTCTGTTGTCAAGTGATGAGCTAATCGAGGTTAAATCTATGATTTTTTTGATTTGTTTTGAGTCAATACCCTTTGTTGATCTTTTAATCTCATCTATAGAGAGTGCTTCGAGTGGTTTTTTTGAGCTGTGTGCAGTCTTTACGAGATTTCCTACAATCTGGTGAGCTGTCCTAAATGGTATTCCGTTATTGACTAGTTTTTCTGCTATATCCAGTGCTACAAGATATCCTCCTTCTATTGCTTTTTTGATGTTTTGATTGTCAACGTTTATCTTTTCTAGCATTGATTTTATGACAATAAGTGCAGTGATTGCGATTCTAGATGAAGACCAAATTGCTGGCTTTATTTGCTGTAAATCTCGATTGTATCCAGATGGAAGCCCCTTTACTATTGAAAGAATGGTTGTAAGGTTCCCAATTACTTGTGCTGTTTTTCCCCTAGTAAGCTCCAAAATGTCAGGATTTTTCTTTTGAGGCATAACACTTGATGGAGATGTAAATTCGTCTGGAAGCTCAATAAAGGCAAATTCCGAAGTTGACCATATAACAAAGTCTTCTGCAAGTCGGCTAAGATTTGTCATAAGAATGGCAACTGCTGCGACATATTCTATTACATAGTCTCGTGTACTGGTAGCGTCAATCGAGTTTTCTACTATGCCTTTAAAGCCAAGCATCTTTGCTGTACTCTGCCTATCTATTGGAATACTTGTTCCTCCAACAGGTCCTGCACCTAGTGGAGATTCATTTACTCGTCCATATGTCACATAGAGTCGCTCAAGATCCCTAAACAAGGCATCTGTATATGATAGAAGATAATGTGAAAATAGTCCAACTTGGGCTTGCTGTAGATGTGTATAAAGCGGCATTATGGTTTTCTGATGTTTTTGTGCTAGTGAAACAAGTGTTTGAATCGTATTCAAAAGACAGTGACATAAAAGATTGATGTCGTCTCGTATTTTCATTCGTATATCAAGTGATACTTGATCATTTCGAGAGCGGCCTGTATGCATTTTGCCACCACTTTCTAGCCCAATTTTTTTGATAACATGTTGTTCAATTAGTTCGTGAATGTCTTCAGAATCAGATTTTTTATCAAATTTTTCTTTTTTTAATTTTTCAAGTGCTAGAAGAATTTTTTTTGCCTCACTTTTTGTTATGATTTTTTTTTCATAAAGCATTATCACATGTGCTTGAGTGCCAACTATATCATAAAATGCAATTTCTGCGTCATCAAAAAGTGATGAAACATATTCTAATGTAATGTCGTTAAGATTATTTTTCAGTCGAGACCGATACATTACCATAAAGTTTAGAATGGTTATATATAGCATAGACGCTTTTTTTTATAATGGCACAAGATCTCAAACAATTACGTGTACAAATTTTTGATGAGTTATCAAAGATTGTGGATCCTGAAATTAACACATCAATTACTGAGCTAGAATTAATTGATGAGGTTGATATCAATAACTCTAATGTCAAAGTAGACTTGCATCTTACCAGTCCATTTTGTCCTGCAGTTTTTGGATTCAAAATATGTCAAGACATTCATGATAATCTATTGAAAATTGATGGTATTGATGATGTCAAAGTTAATGTGTCAAATCATTTTATGTCCGAAGCAATCAACAACCAAGTAAACAATAGTCCCAATCCAAAAAAACCTAAAACCTAGCGTCTAAAACCTAGCAGATATCCTCTTAGCAACTGTATTCCCATAGCAGGATCTACTCCTTTTGGGCATACCATGCTACAAGAGCCAGCAAAGTGGCATCGCCATATACCATGAGGCTCGTCGATTATTTTGAGTCGTTCGTTTTTTCCCTTGTCTCTTGAATCTGCGATATAGCGATATGCCTGTGCAAGGGCCTGTGGGCCAATAAATGATGAATCTGTAGCCATTGTAGGGCAAGCTGAATTGCAAAGACCGCATTTTATGCAACTTGAAAACTGGATGTATTTTTCTACTTCCTCTGGTGTTTGTAAAAATTCCTTTGTTTTTGAAGTAATCTCAGAATCATCTCTTACGATATATGGTTTTAATTTTTTATGAGTTGAAAACATTCTATCAAAGTTAACTGCCAAGTCTCGAATTACAGGAAAGTTGTTCATTGGCTCAACTGTAACTACATCAGAATTAAGCTCAACAATTTTAGTAAAACATGCCAATCTTGGTTTGCCATTGATTATCATACCGCAAGAGCCACATGTTGCTTGTCTACAAGAATATCTTACGCCAACAGAATGATCAAAGTGTTTTTTCACTTCTAAAATTGCATCTAATACAGTAGTCCATTTCTCGTATGGAACTTTGAATTCCATAAATGATTTTGCAGTGCCTGTTTGTGGATTAGATCTTGAAATTCTCAGTATAATTGATTTTGGCGATGAGACAATAGTTTGTGATTCTTCTTCTGAGATCTGTGTTGTAGACATTTTTTCAGCTCATCCCCATGCTTGCCAGTATTATAGTACGTGAGCCATATGCAATTACAGCAACCATTGCCGCAATACAGCCATATGTAACGGCCTTTTCATATCCTCTTCCTTGTTTTAACTCTAGCAGTATAACCCTAAGACCATTAAATCCATGAATTGAAATCAAAACTAGAATTAATTCAAGTACAAGTGCGTATGGTAAAAATTCATAGTTTGCAATAACGCTTTCGTATTGTAATGACTTGGAAAATTCTTGAGTTAGTCTGAATAAAATATGTACTGCCACAAGAGCCACTGCTCCCAAGGCGGTTCCATAATGCACTTTCATTACTATGCTTTCGCGCATTTTATTCACCAAACATTACTCCAAGGCCGTACATCATTGCAAGCGCTGCAAGTCCAATTGATGCGTAGATGCACAGTTTGTTTTTCATGTTAATTGAGCGTGGCGTGTATGGATAATCAGGCCTTCCTGGCTTTCCTACGCCTATTCCACCATGACCAAGCATTAGTCTTATTCCATTTGCTGTATGAAATACACACATTCCAATTACAATTGCTAGAATGATGTGTCCTTCAGTTGTCTGCGTAAGATCTAGCATTTTTTCCCATGCTGCTTTTCCATTTAGTATGGTACTTGTTTCATAAATGTGAGCTATAAAATAAACAAGCAATCCAATACCTGTAAGTCTCATCAACCAGTATGCAAAACGCTCAATGCCATAGCGGCCTGGATTTAACCATCCTTTGATTCCTTCTTTATTTTCTTGTTTTTCCATCTAGTATTTTCTCTCTACTGGTTTGTATTTTGTTATTGTTACTGGGTGCTTTCTCATAATTGGCTCCTTTGGATCATAATATGCTAGTGTGTGATGTAAGAAGTTTACATCGTCTCTTGTTGGATAGTCTGTTCTTGCATGTGAGCCTCGTGATTCTCTTCTGTTAATAGCTCCTATGAGCACGACTTCTGCAACCCTAAACATTGAATCAATCTCCATAACATTTGTAAAGTTTGTATTGTATTCTTTTGCCTTATCGTCAACATGTTTCCACATTTTATCACGCAGTTCACGCAATTTTTTTAACCCAGCAGTAAGATCTGTTTCATTTCTATAGACATAGGCCTTGTCATTCATTGTATCAGTTAGTTCTTGTCGTATCTCATATGGGTTAACATCACCACGTCCACGAAATATTCCATCATAGATTCTTTTTTCTTCTGCATCAACTAGATGCAAAGGAAATGGTGTTGATGGTATACCTCGTTGGATATAGTCCACTGCGAGCTCACCAGTTATTCTACCCCAAACTATACATTCAGAGGTAGAGTTTGCGCCAAGACGATTAGAACCATGTACACTATTACACGCTGCTTCGCCTGCAGCCCATACACCTTGAAGCTCTGTAGCTCCATCTATGTTAGTATGAATACCACCCATCATGTAGTGACAAACCGGCCTTACGTCAATGGGCTCGGTAGCGGGATCAATCCCAGAAAACTTGAGCGAGATTTCACGGATGCCACCTAGCTTTTCTTTGATAACCTCATCGCCTATATGTCGCAAGTCTAGTTTTAGGCAATCAACCCCAGTTTCATGGTGAAATCCACGACCTTCATTCATTTCGGTCATCATTGCTCGTGAGACAATATCTCTTGGTGCTAGCTCCATTTTACCTGCGGCATATCTTTTCATGAATCTCTCTCCATCTTTATTGAGAAGATAACCGCCTTCTCCTCTTGCACCTTCAGTTATCAATATTCCAGATGGTAAAATTCCTGTGGGATGAAATTGAACAAACTCCATATCTTTTAGTGCCATTCCTGCCCGGTAGGCCATATCAAGACCATCTGGAGTAGATGAAAGTGCATATGTTGAATAGCTGTATATTCTGCCAGCACCACCAGTTGAGATTATCATTGCTTTTGCTTTTATTGTATAAAATGTGCCATTTGAAAGCTCAATTGCCGTTATTCCCAAGAACCGCTGTCCATCATGAATAATTGATGTTGCGTACCATTCGTTTAGAAATTCAATATTATCAAATTTTTGACATGTGTCATACAATGTCTGCATTTCAAAAAATCCTACCTTGTCTGCAGCATAAGTTGCTCTTGGGAAACTATATCCACCAAAATTTCTCTGGTCAACTCTTCCATCTTTTCTTCTAGACCATGGCATTCCCCAATGTTCTAACTGTAGAATCTCTTTTGGTATTTCAGTGCAAAGCCTTTCAGCTACATCTTGATCTGCAAGAAAGTCACTGCCCTTGATTGTATCATAAATATGCGATTCAATTGTATCTACCTCATCTTCAAATAATACAGCTGCTGTACCACCTTCTGCTGAAACCGAATGTGAACGCATTACTTGTACTTTGGAGATAACTGCGATCTTTATTTTCGAACTTTTTTTTGCTGCGGCAATTGCTGCTCTCAGACCAGCAAGACCAGAACCGACTATAATCAAATCATATTCGATAGAATTGACCATTTACCGACATCTAACCTCTAGAATCCGGATAAATATGTATTATAAAATATCACAATAAATCCTCAAAACCGAATCATTAATATATATCGCTAGCGATATCGCTAGTGATGTGTGCTAATTGGATGCAACGAGTCGGCAGTACAATTCCAAGGGGTTTTTCTAGATATTTTATCTTGGAACTTCTCAAAAAAAAGCCGCTTAGTGGAAAGGATATAATTGATTCTGCAGTAAAACAAAGCGAAGGCAAGTGGAAGCCATCTCCTGGTTTGATCTATCCTCTTCTTGGAAGATTGCTTGATGAAGGATTGATTGAAGAATCAAAGGATGGCAAATATCAGATCACACGAAAAGGCAAATCCACTGCAGATGATCTTGAGACTTTCACAAATATTGTAAAAAACCAGCTTGATGTTTTGTTTAGAATAGGAAACGTTGGCCGATTTGCTGCAATGGACATACTTGAAAGAATATCAACTATGGCTTCAATGCTTAGCTCTAATATGTCTAATATGACAAAAGAAGAAACCGAAAAATATAGAAAATTTCTCCAATCAGAGCTTAAAAAAATCGATGAGTCTGATAAGAAAAAAGGCAAAGATGTTAAAATCGAGTAAAACTAGAAATCTTTTATTTGTTTTAATAGTTCTTTGCTTCTATGAATCAAATTTTCAACATAGCAATCAGACATCCATCCATTATCTATTCTATGAAATGTAACAGCTTGACATTTGAGATTATATTCGTATTTACTGTTATCATATATCCAATCAAACCCATTACTTATATCAACTGTTGGATAACCATGTCCCCGAACTAAAGTAATTGAATTTGTATCATAATCTACTGCAATTTCAGCATACAAAGCATTTGGGTAAAGATAGATCACTTTTGGGTGTTTTGTAATTGCGTCAAACTCATTACGTGTTACGTATTCGTTATGTAAGAGTATTACCTTATCGTATTTGGAAAGTATGTTTGGATCTTCATCAACGGCAATATCTGTAATAATTGGATATCCAAGTAGACTAAAGACTTGAACAGCATTACCACTTGCTTGATAAGTAAGATCATATTCATCTTTTAATTCAACAGTAAGACATTCCATACCACACTCTCCTCTGTAATATGTGTAAAAACCAGGTTCTGAATATGCTGCTGCTGTAAATATAGGATAAATTACTACTGATCTTTTTGGTCCATATGAAATTCCTATTTCTTTGTAAAGTTCTGCAAATTCTGGATTTAATTCATATTTTGCATTACGCCAAATTTTTTCTCCATCTACTATCTCATAATCATCTTCATATCCATATAACGCAAATAATGATGGTGCGTCTATTTTGACTAGTTTTTTGTCATCAGAGGATTCTGTAATGGGTGTTTTTCCTTCATTATTTTCTACCGTCATAAGATAATAGGAAATTCCAGCAATTATCGCGATTACAACTCCAACTAGTAGAAAAATTTTCTGATTCAATGTATTCAGTTTTAAAATTGTTAATTAGATTTATTATTTATTGATTAACTCATAAATAATTCACATATCAACGTCTAGCATTGAAAAATCTTCGACGTATGATAAATGACACATCAAAACCACTTGTCATACCTGGTGTTTTTGATGCAATTGGTGCAAAGATTGCACAAAAAGTTGGATTTGAGGCAATGTTTCAAACAGGCTATGGCACTTCAGCTACACTTTTTGGGATGCCAGACTATGGATTTATTGGCTCAACTGAAACTGTAGAAAACGCTAGAAGAATTTGTCGTGCAGTAACTGTTCCTGTCATAGTTGATGCAGATACGGGTTATGGCAATGCACTAAGTGTTTGGAAGTTAGTAAATGAGTTAGAATCAGCTGGCGCTTCTGGAATTTTTCTTGAGGATCAAAAATGGCCAAAGAGATGTGGTCATATGTCAGGAAAAGATGTTATCAGAAAAGAAGAGTATGCAGAAAAGCTAGCTGCTGCAGTAGATGCAAGAAAAAGCAAAGACTTCATCATAGTAGCAAGAACCGATGCACGTGCTACTCAAGGACTAGGTGATGCAATTGAGCGTGGATTATACTACAAAAAGATTGGTGCAGATGCAATTTTTGTCGAAGCACCAAAAACTATAGCTGAAATGAAAAAAATTGGTAAATCAATCAAAGCACCTCTTGTTGCAAATATGATCGAAGGCGGTGCTACACCGATTAGCTCAGCATCAACACTGCACAAAATGGGATTTAAAATAATTCTTTATCCATTGTCTGTTCTTTATGCAAACGCGTATGCATCGCTGCAGATACTAAAAGAGCTAAAAAGAACTGGAACCACTACTAAATTTCACAAAAAACTTGTAAACTTTGAACAATTCAATGATCTTGTTGATTTGCCAAAGTTTAGAAAGTTAGAATCAAGATATGGTTTTTCAACAAAAAGAAAAAATGTCTAGTAAAGAGGTCTAGTTTCTCTTTACCGCAATTTCTATGGTGGAAACGTTTCTTGTTTTTCCGTCTTGTGACTCTAGTGATTCAGAGCCTATTTTGATATCGCCGATAGAGTATCCAGCATTTTCTGTTTTGCGTGCAATGATTTGTGCAACGTCTACTGCTCGTCCAATACTGAGTCCTCTTGCTTTGATAGTCACTTGTGGCAAGTTAGCCAATTGAATTAGCGTCGATGTTACATACGCCATTAGTGGTTTCTTACCGATGTATATGGTGTCTCTGTTTTCGGTAGACATGCGACATTTATGATTTGAGGATAATTTAAATCTAAGATTACAAGTTTGATAAAAAAAATTATGGTTTTACGAAAATTTTTAGATACGGCTTTTTCTATACATATAAGATTTTAATGAATGCGTCATTTGGAAAAATATTACAAATTTTAGACCATGGAACAAAAGAAGAAAAAATCGATGTGCTAGAATCCTTGGTTAGCACAAATGAACCTCAGATAATCAATAAAATGATTTCAAAACTAGATGATCCTGATATCGAAGTTAGAGGAGAAGTGTTTAGTGCGCTGGTATTAAACAATAACAAAATTGCACGAGTCTTAATTGATAATCTAAATTCTGAGAGTAAGAATGTTAGAGGATTTACCGCATTAATTCTTGCAAATAGAAAAGAAATGAGTGCGATTCCTTTGCTTATCAATTTGACAAAAGATTCAAGCTCAATGGTACGCTCATGTGCAGTAGGTGCGTTAGGATATCTAAATGCAAAAAATGCACAGCAAGCTATTCATGACTGCTTGTTTGATTCTAATATCGAAGTAAAAAAAAGTGCAATCAAGGCAGCAATTGATATTGATTACAAAATTTCTGAAAAAGAAATTAATGAAATCACAAAAGATAGAGATGATGAGATTACTAGTCTTTTAGCTCTAATTAAAAGGAAATAGAATCATCCGTATGATTCGTATTTGACTTCAAAGCTTCCATCAGGGCGTTTTTCTCTTTCACTTACAAAGCCACGCGGTTTAAGAAAGTCCATCACGCCATCTATAGTTCCCTGCCAGCCACATATGTAAAATATCGTATTTTCTTTAGTGATTTTATCATTAACTAATTTCTCAAGTGGTGAGGGTCCACCATCTTTTGATCGCAAAAATGTCTCAACACGTCCTACCTGACCTCCCCATGATCGGTTAAACCATTCTTGAGGTCTGCTAATTGTTGCGCGGTATTTAAAATTCCATTTATTCTGTCCTTTATCGAGGCTTTCGTATTCTAGATCGGTTAGTAATTCTTTGTAGCCTAGCTCATCAACATAACTTGCTCCATGTAGTACAACTACCTCCCTTTTGTCGCCAACTGCATGGAGATGTTGTGCATAGCTAACAAATGGTGCAAGACCAGTGCCTCCACCAATGCAGACTAGTCTTCTTTCATCCTTTTGTCCATTAGCAAGTGTGTCGTTAATGGTAAATGCGCCGGTAGGCTTGATCCAGTTTATCTCATCACCTTCTTTAGCATTAAACAGCTGTGTGGTTAAACGACCTGGCAGTGGCTTTCTTACCCATCTAATGTACAGCTCAATGTATTTTCGATTTTCAGGATGTGATGGAATTGAATATGCTCTTCTGATTATTTTATTTTCACTGGGTACATTCAATCCAATCGTTAAAAACTGACCAGGTTTGTAATCTGGAACAGGACCTTCTTTTGGAACAAGTCTGAATATAGCTAAATCCTCTTTTAGTGATTGAATGTATGTTATGGTTGCTTTGTTATCTACTACCACTTCATTCATCTAAGGTACTATGGTTAAATATCTTCTGTTGAATTTGCAAGAATCATTTAGAATTAGCTAAACGTTAATAGTGTAACCAAAAAATCAAAAGAGATCAGAATTTTTATTCTGATTGAAATTGGGCCGGTCGTCTAGCCTGGTAGGATACGCCCTTGGCATGGGTGAGATCGTGGGTTCAAATCCCGCCCGGTCCACTTTATTTTCTAAAAAGATAATACAAACACGTAGACTGTAGGTTACGGGGACGTAGGTTAGCTTGGTGGACTGCCAGCCTCGGGCGCTGGATGTCATGGGTTCAAGTCCCATCGTCCCCACAGAAAATTCAATCATTGAAATAGAACCAGTTGATACGTAAAGCAATTGACCATTTGCATCTATCTTGCACATCTAAATCCAGTTACAAATGCTCATGTTGAAATCATAGAGGAGTTAAAAAAAGATGCACATGTTATAGTCATGCCAGTAATTTTTATGAAAAGTGATCAGGAAATAACAAGTCGCAGCTTTCCATTTAATTTTGAGATTAGAAAAAAAATGCTAGAGTCTGTATTTGGGACATCGATTACTGTCAAAAAAAATTATACGTTTTATGCACCGTTTGTCTGCTATTTGCCACCACTAATTTCTCCACGATCTTGGTCGTTGCGAAATCAAATTCTTGATGGGATAAATGATGACTATTTTACGTACACTGGTGACAAGGCTGAAGGATACATGCTAAAGCTTTATCGATTAAATCCCAAGATAGGTGTGCGAAAGGAACTATCTGCCTCATCTGTAAAGGAAAAGCTGTATGATGTTGCAACTGGCAAAAATACAGACTGGAAAGAAAATGTCCCGCAACAGGTTGTACAGATAATTGAACAAAACTGGAATGTCTTAGAGAGATATAGCAAGACGGAAGATAGAACAACTAAGATTTTAGGAATGAAATTTCCAAATGATGGTATGTGGTCAAAATAGATTAATTATAGGTGATTTTGAGAATTTTTGTGAAATTTCCTATTTCAAAATTTATCTGGTTTGATGGCAAATATGTTACAACTGAAAAAGCGAAAGTTCCTGTAACAACACATGCCATACATTATGGAACTTCAATCTTTGAGGGGATTCGCGGTTATTGGAACTCTGAAAATCTATACATTTTCAGATTAGCTGATCATCTAAAGCGATTTAGAAACTCAGGAAAATTCTATTCTATTTCCCTTAATTTTTCTGATAACCAAATATCCAATGCTATTGTTAAGCTGTGTAGAAAAAACAACATTAGACGACCCTGCTATATTAGACCGTTTTATTTTGTTGGCCAATATGGAATAAATTTTCATGTAAATGAAAAGTCGCCAACTCATGTAGCCATATATACCGCACTTTTCGGGGATTTGTTCAACAAAAATGGGATAACTACCTGTGTTTCTTCTTGGCGAAAATTTAGCGATGCGACAACGCCCACACAAGCAAAAATGGGTGGGAACTATCTCAATTCAGTTTTGGCAACTCAGGAATGCAAAAGAAAGGGGTTTGATGAGGCAATACTTTTAGATCTTGCAGGAAATGTCAGTGAAGCACCAGGTGAAAATATCTTTCTTGTAAGAGACGGACAGTTGTTTACTCCGCCTATCAGCTCATCAGCACTTGATGGAATTACAAGAGACACAATAATTACATTGGCTCATGACATGGGTTACAAGACAACCATTAAAAAAATTCCAAAAAGGGAATTATACTTGGCAGATGAGATATTTCTAACCGGTACTGCTGCAGAGATTACTCCAATTATTCAGATTGATCATAAAAAAATTGGCAAGGTGGGAGAAATAACAAAAAGCATGATGACTGCGTATAATGATGTAGTGATGAATAAAAATGACAGATATGCTAGCTGGTTGACTGCAGTGTATTAGAATGAAGGTTGTACAAATTGGAACAGGAGGGTGGGGTAAAAATCACACACGCGTTCTTTCCCAGATTGGTGTGCTTTCTGCAGTGTGCGATACAAACAAGGAACGAAGCAAGGAATTTGGACAAAAATATTCTGTAAATCACTACGATTCTGTTGACTCACTTTTAAATTCAGAAAAGTTTGATGCTGCCTTTATTTGTACGCCTACCTCAACGCATACACAAATTGCAACACAGTTACTCCAGCAAAAAAAACATGTATTTGTAGAAAAGCCAATGACATACAACTCAGAAGAAGGTAATGATCTACTCAAGCTTGCACAAAAAAACAATGTCTTGTTAACATGTGGTTACATTGAGAGGTTCAATCCTGCAGTAAACTCTGTAAAAAAATATGTTGATTCAAAAAAGTTTGGCGACCTTATCATGTTAGAGTTTCATCGCGAAAATAGAATGCCGCTTCACATAAAAGATGTTGGCATAATTTATGATACAGCGGTTCACGATATCGATACTGCAATGTGGTTGTTTAATGATATGCCAGAAGTTGTGTTTGCACGAGCTGGCAAGATCCGACATGACCATGAAGATTTTGCAACAATTATGCTTGGATTCAAAAACAACAAGATTGCAATAATCTCATCCAACTGGATTACGCCAAAAAGGGTACGACACTTTAATGCAATTTGCACCGATGGGATAATCTCGTCTGACTTTATTACACAAGAAATTAGAATTGACACTGAGAAAAATTCCGAGATCCCACGAAATGAAAAACAAGAACCATTACTTGTAGAAATCAAAAACTTTGTTGGTGCTGTCAATGGAAAAAATGAACTTATTGTAAAACCTGAAGATGCCGTAAATGTTACAAAAATAGCAGAAGCTGCACTTTTATCAAGCAAGCAAGGGGCTCCAATCTATCTTGATCTAAAATGAACAAAAAAATGCTTGATATTCTTGCATGTCCTTTAGACAAATATCATCCATTGGAAATTTTTGAAGTGGATTCAAAAGATGAGATAGTGATAGAAGGTGCGTTATACTGCATAAAATGTTCCAGATTTTATCCAATAATTGAGGAGATTCCGATTATGCTTCCTGATGAGCTACGTGATAAAAAACAAGATGTTGATTTTCTTCAAAAAAATCAGAAAAAACTGCCTGAAAAAATAATTAAACAGGCATCTCCATGGCATCTGTGATATCTTTTGGTTACTAATTTCGTATCAAAAAAAGCAAAGATTGGCAAAAATGTAAAGATCTGGCATTTCACATATGTTGGAGACAACACTGTAATTGGAGATAATGTCAAGGTTGGTTCCCTTGCTCATATTGACTATGATGTAAGAATTGGTGCAAACTCTATGATTGAAGGTATGGTCTACATTCCTCCAAAATCAAGAATTGGAAAAAATGTCTTTATCGGACCTGCTGCTACACTAACAAACGATCCTTACCCTCCAAGTCAAAAACTAATTGGGGTTACAATCAAAGATGGTGCAATCATTGGATCATGTGCAGTCATCAAGGCCGGAGTAACAATTGGCAAAAATAGTGTTGTCGGAATGGGTGCGGTGGTTACAAAAGATGTGCCAGCTGGAGTTGTTGTTTTAGGTGTTCCTGCAAAAAAAAGATATTTGCGAGATGAATACAATAGAAAACAAAAAAAATGGAAAAATAGCTAAGATTTAAGTTGTTTTTGGAATATCCAGTTTTTTACTTTTGATAAAATAAAGATCCAAGCTGCAATAATCAAAAGTGCAATTGCAATCTTGATGCCAGAGTTTAGTATCGGATCGAATCCATCAGAACCTCCAAAAGAAAGCGGTCCTACCATCACAACCATAAGACCACCACCAACTAGGATCAATAACCACATTGCAAATACAAATACGTAAACCAGTCCTGCTATCATATTCGCACATCCATTAAAAAGGCAGTAATCACAGCCAAGATACCAGAAAAAATAGCTAGTTTGAATATAACAAAGCCAATTTCCTTTTCAGTCAGTGGTTTTGCTGCAACAATTAGCCTAACAATAGTGGTCGGGGCATCCTTGTCATGGGTAGCCCCAAGCTTGTAATCATCGGAAAGAAAAGTAGGATTTTTTATCTGTCTGTGTTCTACGATTTTTTTCATGCTGCTTAAAAACAAAAATGAGTTCATTATAGCAGGAAGAAGTGCTACTGCTGCAATCACTTCTACATGGCCGACAATTGCGATTGCTCCATATGTTGCCCCAAAAACTAGTGCTCCTGAATCCCCAGGAAAAATTCTACTTGGAAATTTGTGATATCTGTAAAATGCGAGTGAAACAAAGCCCAGTGCTAAACTTGCAATTGCAATTTCATAATTTTGCATTACAAATAATGCTGCACTTAATGCAAAGCTTGCAATTGATGTAAAACCACTTGCAATTCCATTTAAAACATCAATCGAGTTTATTGTATTTCCTGTAATTGGAATCATGAAAATCACAAGACCAATGTACAAAACTGGAATTTTTACAAAACCAAATAATGGAAATGCCAATCCAGGATCATAGGCACCAAGTAAAAGAATTGGTATTGCACAGAACGCAAGTGCTACAGGTTTGAACCATCCACCCATAACTTTTCTGTCGTCAACTATTCCAACACAAAATGCAAGTGATGATGTTATTACAATAGCTAAAATGTGGATCGATGGAAAAAATGCATAAAGTATAAGCTCTGATGCTATGACTCCGATTATGATTGAAATTCCTCCAGGTCTTGCAACCATGGCACCTCCTTTTCGGTTATAGTCTTTTACCACAAGGTTTCTTTTTTCTAAATATTTTATCAGAAATGGAGTTATTACAAAGACTGAAAAAAACGCCACAATAGAGACAAGTACTGCTGTTATGATTTGATCTTCCAATTAACTTTCCTTTCGTAGTTGAGATTTTATGTTCTCTGCAATTGTAGGGCCTATTTTATCAATTTCTGCCAATTTATTCACCGGTATTTTGGAAAGATCTGAAATAGTTTTGATGTTATTTCTGTAAAGTCTCCTAGCTCGTACACGACCGATTCCCTTTATCTTTACAAGCTCGATTAATTCCTCCTTTATCCCATAGGCTAGTCTTTTTCGCAAAATTGTAAGCTCATCAAGTAGATCTGCTCTGCCTACTAGTTTTGCAAGCTCATATAGGCAATAAACGAGCCAATCTCCGTTTTCTACCATTCTGTGAATGTCGCCTGCCTCTACGTTTAGTGTGTCAGATAATGATATTTCAGAAGATTCGCTAATCCATGCGTGTATGGCCAAAAGGCTTCGATTGCAATCATATTCTGATATTGGCTTAATTAGCTCAGATGAGTGATTTTCAAGCAAAACACTCAATTTTTCAAAATCTTTGTTTCTGAGGGAAAGTTTTGGAAAAAATTCATCAGAGTATGTAATCAAGTGTAAAAAACCAAAGGTGTGTTTTCTTTTTTCTGATACTGAATCTAGCGCGTCTCTAAAGTATGTTGCAGTTAGTGGATCTATGTATAGTTTTGAAACCTTCTGCCCAAACTCTGTCGCAACAAATCTATCGCCTTTTTCAATGATCAAACCTTCATTTAAAAGAAATTTCAATGCTAGTGTTATTGCAAATTTTATTGATGATTTACTTGACTGTAATCCTCCTAATGTTTGCAAAAAGAAATTTATGATTTCATCATTTTGTATTCCAGGGGTTGTAACAATCAGGCTAAGAACATGAATCCTGATTGCTTTGTCATCAGTTATCTTTGACTCTATTGGCTCTGGTTCTCCTTTGATATAATAGTCCAGTAGCTCGTCGCTGTTTGCGTTTCCAACTATTATTGATTCACCATATTCATCATACTGCGGTCTTCCTGCTCTTCCACAAAGTTGTTTGTATTCTAGAACACTAATCGGTTTGTTTGTTCCGTAACGTGCATCATATCTGTTTATGTTTGATATAACGACGCGTCTTGCTGGGAGATTCACACCTGCTGCAAGGGTAGGGGTTGAAGTAAGAAGTTTTATCTTGCCATTTCGAAATTCCTCTTCTATTGTTTCTCTACAGTTTTGATTTAAACCAGCATGATGAAATGCCACTCCTCTTTTTACTAGTTTTGCTAGAGTCTTGACAAGTTCGGTGTGTTCGTTATCTGAAAGAATTTTCTCCGAAATTTTTTCAAGCTCCTCAATTTCTGCATCTTTAAGATATTTTGCGATGGCTTCTGCAGCCTTTGTTGCAAGCGAAGCAGAACGTGTTCTTGTTTCTGCAAAAAGCAATGATTGGCCACCATCTTTTACCGACTCTACACCCAAATCAACAGGAGGGCCTCTAATGCTTGATTCAACCTCAAAGTATCGTCCATCATGCATAATCACACTGCCATGGTCGTAAACGCCTTCAGCAAGAGGCACGGGCCTCCAGTTAGTAGTAACTGCCTCACATCCCAGCCATTTTGATAGTTCTTCTACGTTTGTTATTGTTGCACTAAGGGCAAGTATTTGTGGTTTTGATCCTAATAGCTTTAGTTTTGTTAGAATCATCTCAAGTGTTGGGCCTCTGTCAGCATCACCAATAAGATGTGCCTCATCAGCTACTACAAGCCCTATGTCATTTATCCAATCTGCACCATGCCGCATAATAGAATCCATTTTTTCATTTGTTAAAATCAATACATCATTTTTTGCAAGTGTTGAATCATTAGAGTCATAATCTCCAGTTGAGATCTGAGTTTTGATTTTTTTCCCAATATCCAATGACTCTAGTTTCTTAAACTCGGAAAACTTTTCTGCTGCAAGTGCTCTTAATGGTGTAAGATATACTACTTTGCCAGAGTTTGAGGAAAGATAATGGATTATTGCAATAGTTGCAATGAGTGTTTTTCCACTAGCAGTTGGTGATGAAACAAGGAGACTTTTTCCATCCAATAGTCCTGCCTTAATACTGTCTTCCTGCGGAGGAAAAAGATTCGAATATCCTTGTTGAGAAAGAAAATCGTTTGCTTGTTTTGGAAGTTGTAGTTCAGCTATCTTCATACCCGGTTATAATGACCGGGTTTTGATTCATAAATAGATGCCTCACGGAGCATGCGTTTAAGATAGCTTCTTGCTTCATCTTCAGTGAATTTACCTGATTTCACAAGCTCTTTTATGAATAATTTTTCTTCAACAGCCATCTTGTTTTCTCCTTCAAGTGACTTTAGTACATCCATGAATAGTTGCATCTTTGATACCTCACTTCGTGGTCTTCCCTGAAGAACACCAAGATCAACTTTGCCTGTGTTTACATCTACTCCTGCATCACGCAACATGCTTTCAATTAGAAATATTGCTCGTTCTGCATCTTCTGCTTCTACTTGATCTTTCATAAGCAGTCTTGCTCTGGCTGTAGCAAGTCTTATGAGACCTTCAAGCTGCCTAGGGGTTACTGTAATCATTTCTTCTGACTCGACATTTCTCATTTTCATGTAATACTCTAGAATTTTTTCTTCTGCATCTTTTGTTAGAACTGGTTCAATCCTTTTTGCATATGCTAGGTATTTTGTAAGTATGTCAACATCAATCAGTGAGCGTGTTTCAATTCCTGACGGCGAATGTAAGTTAATGATGTGTTTTGCAATTTTTGTGTCTCTTTCCTTTGATGGGATATCTCTTACAACAAAGATTAAGTCAAATCTTGTTAAAAGTGGAATTGGTAGGTTTACATTTTCTGTGATATTTTTGAATGGATCATACTTGCCATACATTGGGTTTGCGGCGGCAAGAATCGATGTTCTTGCGTTTAGTGTTGCAACGATCCCTCCTTTTGCAATGCTTGCAGACTGTTGCTCCATTACTTCGTGAAGTGCACTTCGATCTTCTGGTTTCATCTTATCAAATTCATCAATGCATACTAGTCCTTGATCACCTAAAACAACTGCACCTGCTTCAAGCATCATGATTCCTGTTTTGTCTCGAACTACTGCTGCCGTAAGACCAGCAGCTGTTGAGCCTCTGCCTGATGTGTATAATCCTCTTGGTGCAATCCTTGCACAAAACTTTAGCATTTCGCTTTTTGCAGTACCAGGATCTCCTACAAGAAAGATGTTGATGTCGCCTCTGATCTTTGCTCCATCTTGAAGTAGTCTTTGTGTTGAACCAACAACTAGCAAAAGAATTGATTCTTTGATAATCGAGTGTCCTTGTATGTGAGGTGCAAAAGAGTCAACTAGTCTATCGTAAATGTCTGGATTTGTCGAAAGTGATTTGATTATCTTTTCTTCTTCTGGTGAGATTTCTTCTCTTTCTGTTTTTCTTGAGCTCTTTATACCTCTGCCACCTAGAAATTCGATGTTGTTTCCATCTATTCTGAGTCTGTAAAGACCACTTGTTGTTCTTGCACCTGCAATCTGATCCTGTTCTATTCTGACAATGCCTGTTAGTATAATACGGTCACCAGGTCTTGCATTGTCAACAAGATCCTGCTTTATGCTTACATCTACATAATGAGGAAGCTGTCCAGGTGGCAGATCTTCTGGAAGTTCCTGTAGTCTAAGAATTTGAAAATCAATAAACCTGCTTGATTCTGGGTCAATTCTAAATTCCTTTTGTGCACACTTTGGATCTGAACATTTTGTTGGTGTGTTTACACTCAGACCTTTAAGTAAAATCATATGAGTTTTGTGACCTATTGGACACTTGTAGATAATTTCTTTAGCTAGAGGTTTTATCTCAGAAGATCGAACTACCATTCCAGAAACACTTGTCATCTTGTTGATGATCTCTGCGTTTATTTGACGAAGACTACGCTGAATTGGAAAGTTTATGATTCTCGCTCTAATCTCGTCTTTGATCTTTTCTGCATATTGTGGAAATCTTTCTTGAAGAATCTCTTTTATTGCCCTTGCAAAGGCATCTAGTATCTCGTCTGGATTTTCATTGAATTTTGACTCGATTGTAGAGTTTGAAACAAGGTCGTTATAATCAACAACTATGTATCTAGAGTCCTTTGGCAACATGTGGTCGATTTGCTCGACATACTTGTATGAGCCGTCTTTTTCCTTAAACTGCCTGAGAAATTCCTTTACCTCATCTGATAATGCCGATGGTGTTGGTATTTCTAATGCGGTCACTTTGTATCACCTAAAATCTGTTTTCTAAAGTCCGTTGCGTTCTTGTAAATATTTTCATAGAAGAGTCGCTCCTCAATGGTCAGCTTTTGAGAAAGATTCGCAGTTAATTTTGATGAATCTGCAAGGTGAACTATTTTTCCTTGTCTTTTTCTAAGCAAAGTGTTTAGCATGCTTTCTACCTTGTCAAAGTCTTGTTGTGGCAGAGTTTTCATGTATGATTTTAGTCTAATGTAAAAGTGAGGATCCAAAGTAGCTAATTCAAATTCGCCTTGTACATTTTCTTTTACCATAGCCTGTTTTAGTTCTACTACCATATCGGCATCCTCGATTTTTGCGTGTCTTTCTGATTCGAGCACTCGAGCTATCCATCTTGGGACATTGAGAATTTCTCCCTGTTTTCCTTCAATTTCAATTCCACTAATGTTTAGCTTGATATCATGATTTAGAATAATCTTGACCTCTTCCAGACTATACCCTGTGGTATGTACCTTTACCATATCTTGTGCTTCGATCATGTTGGGATCATGATCCCCAAAGAGGATCCGTATCTATAGGATCGATCAAAACTCTTCACAAAAAGGTCTGATCATTTGATCCTCAAATACACTTCGAAGTTTATTAATAAGGAAATGGTGGCGATCAAATGTGTCACTGCAGAATTTAATGTGGGTTGAAAAATATCGTCCCACAAAACTTGCAGATCTAGTAAACCAAAAAGATATTGTTGGAAGCCTAAGTGTTTTATTAAAAAATCCTCAAGAGATGCCTCACTTTTTGTTTTCCGGTTCTGCGGGTGTTGGAAAAACAACTGCCGCTATATGCATATCTCATGAAATACTAGGAGAGCATTGGCATGACTTTACCCTAGAGCTAAATGCATCAGATGAACGTGGAATCAATATGGTAAGAGAACGAGTAAAAAAATTCTCGCGCTTTGCTGGCCTTGATACTGAAATTCCATTTAAAATAATTATTCTTGACGAGGCAGATGAAATGACATCTGATGCACAAACTGCCCTGCGACGAATAATTGAAGATACATCAAAGTATTGTAGGTTTATTTTAATTGCGAACAACATTTCAAACATTATAGACCCAATTCAGAGTAGATGTGCGGTTTTCAAGTTTACAAGAATTGCAGAAAAAGATGTTGTGACACATCTAAAAAACATCGCAAAAAAGGAAAAAGTGAAGGTTGATGAGAAAGGACTAAGTGCCATTTATGATTATTCTGAAGGCGATTTGCGTCATGCAATAAACGTAATGCAAGCAGCTGCAAGTTTGGGAAGTATAACTGAGGAAAATGTCAAAAAGTCTGCTGGACTAACAAAAACAAATGATGTTGATGTTGTACTAAAACTTGCACTTGGTGGAAAACTTGCAGATGCCAGAAACAAAATGATTGAGCTCATCAAGGTTTACGGAATGTCAGAATCTGATTTTTTAAAATACATCAATCAAAGTGTATTTAAGCAAAAAAATGATCATTTAGAAGAGATTTTGCAGATAATTGCAAAATATGATTATAGAATTTTATCAGGTGCAAACCCTGAGATCCAGCTTACATCGCTTTTAGCTGAGCTTGGAAAGTTTGGAAAATAGCGCAGAGAGAGGGATTTGAACCCTCGCGTGCTTGCGCACACAGGCTCTCAAGGCCCGCGCCCTGCCGAGCTAGGCGACCTCTGCGGAATTCGATGCTAACAACTGATTAAAATTTGTTTTAATCGTGATTTGATAATATCACATATTATCAAATCTATGAAAAATAAAGAAAGAGAGAGAAGATGTCTAGTCGTGTGCGTGTGGATTTGCTTGTCCAGAACCTAATTTCTGATAAGTTCCTGCTGCCTTTTCATGGTATTCCAAGTTTGATTGATCAACCTTGACAGCCAGAGGAGGACATACTGAAACGCATGCCATACACCATATACAATCATGCTCTCGAATTGGATCGGCTTTGTCGGTAAAGTCCTTTCGCTCTTCTTTAACAGATGAGCCAGTTCCTGCAAAGGTTTCATTTATTGCCTTTATGGCAGGAATGTCTTTTTCGGTTCTATACCATTGAAATACTTGGACTGGACATGCCTCGATGCATGCACCGTCTGCAACACAAGAATCCCAATCAACTGCGACCATTGTACCACTACCACCTAGTGGAACCTGTTTTTCGCCACGGGCCTTGTATGCAGCCTTTACTACGTCACTTTCAAAAGCTTCAGCCTTTGATCTACCAGGGCCCCAAACCCAATGGAAGTGTTCTCCGTCAGAATGCATTATTTTTCCAATAGGTTTCAGACCTTTTGGATAGTCTTCTGCGATTGGCATGTAGGTTTTTCGGATAAATGTTATTTAAATCTAGACCAAATTAGTCAAAACTAAATGGATGATCGGTGAAACAAGTAAATTATAACACTGTTTTCACTATCTTACTTCCTTACGTTCATATCTTTTGTAAATAAAATTTTGATGTTGGATATTATCAAGTACGATGTATACCGAGGTCCAAACATCGGTGTTTATACTAAGGTCAATGACAGCTTTGTCTTTTTACCAAACGGATTTGCAAAGACAAAAGCAAAGAATCTAGCAGATTATCTAAAAACTGATTTTATTTTTACATCAGTTGCGAACACGAGATTAGTTGGCACTCTTATGGCTGTAAACAACAATGGCATACTATTGCCAAACATCAGCTTTGAACATGAACTAGAACATCTGAAAAAGGCGACCAACCTAAATGTTGAGGTTTTGGATACAAAGTTTACTGCCCTTGGCAATCTTATTTGTGCAAATGACAAAGGAGGCATAATCTCACCTATGATTCCAAAGGAGAACCTCAAAAAAATTAAAGATGTTTTAGGTATCGAGGTTATTCAAAAAAAGGTTGCAGGATACCACCAAGTTGGAGCAATGATTGTTGCAACATCTCATGGAGGAATAATTCATCCAGAAACCGATGATGAGGACATTAAAGTGATCTCAAGCGTTTTGGGTGTAAATGTAGAGCCTGCCACAATAAATGGTGGAATTCCATTTGTATCATCTGGAATTTTGGCAAATAACAAGTCAATTGTGGTGGGCACTTTAACAAATGGCCCTGAGATAATGATGCTTACTCGAGCCTTTACAAATTAAGAATAGATTTTGGATTTTTTAAGAGATCATCAACTGTGATTTGTTTTTCCTTTCCATCTAGCATATTACGTAAGATGAGTGATTTTGATGAGAATTCTTTTGGTGCTATAATTACTGCAAATTTTGATTCAGAGGCAGATTCCATTTGTTTTTTTAATGGCTTTCCTGAAAGATCAATTTCAACTGGAACTCCTTTTTGTCGTAGTTTTGATGCAATACTTGTTGCATGTTTTTGCATCTCTTCATTTACATATAAAACATAAACCGATTTTGATTGTTCTAGCTTTACAATTTTTTGTTCTTCCATTGTTAGTATGATTCGCTCGACTCCACCGGCAACTCCTGTTGCGCCAAGATCTTTTCTGCCAAATGCCTTTGCCAAACTGTCATATCTTCCTCCACCAGCCAAAGCTCCAAGATCAGACTTTTCATCAAAAACCTCAAAAACCATTCCAGAATAGTAGTCTAGCCCTCTTACTATTCCAAAGTTTATTCTAATGTTTTTTACATCACGGTTTTGAAGTGAATTCCATAGATTTTTGAGATCTGACCAAGATTCTAGCCTTGAGGCATCAAGTTTCTTTTCAATTTCGATTAGGCTTCCTTTTATCTTTGAAAATTCTAGTATTTTTTCTAAATTTTCCTTAGAATGACCCTTTTTTTGATATTCTAAAAGAATTTCATTTTTTGATTTCTTTGAAAGCTTGTCAACTGCTCTTAAAATGTCTGAGATCTTTACTTTGTCTTCGGTTCCTAGTACAGATTTGATATAAGACTCTATGAGGCTTCTATGATTTATGTCAACTATGATGTGTTTTAGTCCCAATCCATCAAAGAGTCTTGATGTAAACTCGATTACTTCAGCTTCGGATTCTATGCTTGGCTTTCCATAAATTTCGATATTCCATTGATGGAAGAATCTGTATCGTCCTTTTTGTGGTTCATCATATCTCCACACTCCACCAAATGATGACATTTTTGCTGGCAGCTTGAGTGACTTTTGCGATACTACATACCGTGTTAGACCTACAGTAAAATCAAATCGTAGTGCAATATCTCGTTCGCCTTTGTCTTTGAAATAATAGATTTCATCTCGGATCGCAGCTCCACTTTTTGCCTCAAGAGTAGATAGCAGCTCAATTGGGGATGGTTCTATTTGTTTGAATCCAAAAAGTTCTGATGTTTCAAGAAATTTTTTTCTAACAAATTCGATTTTTCCAAGCTCGGCTTGTTCAAAATCCTTCATTCCACGTGGTAGTTCCAAATTACTGAATCGTTACCAAATAATGATTTAAGACTTTACGAATGAAACTATAACGTTGTTACTTTTAGGTTCATGCATTCCCTATTAATATCTCGTAATTGTTTCAAAGAACAAAATGAGCTACAAGCTATTAGAACACGCAACAGATGCTGTCATTGAAATAACTGCGTCTAGTCTAAAAGAAGCATTTGTTGTTGCTGGTCAATCTGTTGTAGATATTACATTAGATTCAGAAAAAGTGGAAGAAAGAGAACAAAGAATGCTTAAAGTTGCAGGAAAAGACCTGCAATATCTTTTGTTTAACTGGCTTGAAGAGGTAAATTATCAGCTAATCACAGAAGGTTTTGCAATTCATAGATTTTCAGTTGATATTTCAAAAAATTCAGAATACAAACTAAATGCAACGGCATATGGCGAGCCACTCGATTTACAAAAACATCGCTTTAGAGTAGAGATAAAGGCACCAACGTTTCATGAAATGGAAATAAGCGAAGGCAAGGAAGTAGTAATGCGATTTCTTTTAGATCTGTAATGATTCATAAATAATCAAATCATATCTTTTGTATTATGGAAGACCCAGAGCTTGAAAGAATCAAAGAAAAAAAGCTAGCTGAACTTCTAAAAAGGCAGACAGAGTTTAAGGCTCAACAAGAACTCGATGTAATTGATCTAAACGAATCAAACTTTGATCAAGTAATTGCAAGTGATACTCCGACGCTTGTTGATTTTTGGGCAGAGTGGTGCGGTCCATGCAGAATGATGCATCCAGTTTTTACAAGGCTTGCAAAAAAATACCCAAAAGTACGCTTTGCCAGATTAAACGTTGATCATTCACAAAGCATTGCAATGAGGTTTGGAGTGCAGGCAATACCAACATTTATCATGTTCAAGTCGGGCGTGCCTGTAGATAGAATGATGGGTGCTGTTGGCGAGCCAGGAATGCATATGATCTGCCAAAAGTATTCATAAATTGATGATTTAAAAAATTAATATCGTCACCGTTTTGTTGTAGAGCAGATGTCGGATACAGGATCTAGAGGAAATAATGAACAAGTTTCGATTATAGTTCCAACATATAATGAATCGCAAAACATACTTGCCATCTTAAAATCAATTGAGCAAAATTTACCAAAAAATAAACCTGTTGAGACTATCGTAGTAGATGATAATTCGCCAGATGGGACTGGCAGTATTGTTGAAGAATACATTAACACTGTGAAAAAAGCCGCAGGATACACTATTGGAGTTATTCGCAGAAAAGCAAAGGAAGGACTTAGTTCTGCAATCCTGAAAGGAATTGAGAGTTCAAAAGGTCAAACAATTGTAGTTATGGATAGCGATCGTTCTCATCCACCAGACATTATTCCAAAAATGGTAGACACATTAGATAATTCCGAGTGCGATATTGTTGTAGCATCAAGATATGTAAAAGGAGGCGCGGTTTCAGGATGGTCAGTAAAACGAAAACTAATCAGCAAAGTAGCAACAAAAATTGCACAACATGGTCTTGGGGTTGGACAAAAGGATCCCTTGTCTGGGTTTTTTGCATTCAAGCGAAACATACTTGATGGTTTAAAGCTTGACGCTATTGGATACAAAATGCTACTTGAGATTCTTGTAAAAACAAAAGGGGTTCGCGTAAAGGAGATTCCATATACATTTACAAACAGAATGCAAGGTGAAAGCAAGCTTGGAACACCTGTAGTTTTTGATTACATCAGATCTGTTTGGAAATTATACAGATATGGTACATTGCAAAGGAGGCAAGAAAAACGTGCCTCAGTACGTTTCCTGTCAAAGGCTGCCAGATTTTATACTGTTGGCGCGTCTGGTTTAGTTGTAAACTATCTAATGTCGCTTTTGTTTGCAACTGAAATTGCAAGCCTTTGGTATCTTCATGCAAATGTAGTTGGGATCATGTCCTCTATGACTACAAATTTTGTACTCAACAAAATATGGACGTTTGAAGACAGAAATTTTGTGCCTAGAAGAACGCTGACACAATATGGAAAATTTGTTGGATTTAGTTCAATTGGGGCACTAATACAGTTAGGATTTGTCTTTTATCTTGTCGAAAATTATAGTTTAATGTATCCACAAGCACTGATATTAGCTGTACTTGTTGCAGCGTTTGGAAACTTTATTTTAAACAAGAAACTGACCTTCAAGGAAAATCTTTTGGATTAACCTACACATTATAGAACCTGACAAAACTATCTCAAAACTTTAATTCCGATGAAACACGAATGTTGTAATGGGCACAAAACCTATTCCAAAAGGATTTCACACACTCACAGCCAATCTTGTAGTAAAAAATGCCGCTGATGCAATTGAGTTTTATAAAAAAGCGTTTGGCGCTCAAGAAATTTACAAAGATTATGCACCACATGGTAAAAACATAATGCATGCAGAGCTCAAAATTGGTGACTCGATCATAATGCTAAATGATGAATTTCCTTCTTGGAATGTACTTTCACCAAAATCAATAGGTGGTAGTGCAGTTACAATTCACATGTATGTGGGTGATGTAGACAAAATATTCAATCAGGCAGTAGCTGCAGGAGCTAAAGTAACAATGCCACTCATGGACACATTTTGGGGAGATAGATATGGACATCTAGAAGACCCTTTTGGCCACAAGTGGTCCATTGCAACACATAAAAAAGATCTGTCTCGTGAAGAAATTCGCATGGCTGCAGAAGAATTCTTTGCAAATATGGTCAAACAATAGGATTTGTAGTTTAAGAAGAGAATAATTTTGTAAAATAGATTTTCTTTAAACAGTTTTGACACATGCAGTCTTTTAGTTCATCGATTTTATCTCTGCTTAATTTTGGATACGAACTGCACCAGCATGTGTCTTTATCCTCATCACATTCAAATGAATTTCCACATTTTGAGCAAATTTTTTCCAATAGGACATATAAGAAAATGAGTGTCTTTTATGATTTTAGTATGCGTATGCAGGATCTATCTTGCGTTGAATTGCCACTATGTTGTTTAGTACAGCAATCTCTTCAGAAGAAAGTTTGTGCGCAAATTTCTTTAGTAGTTGTTTTGTCTCATGTGACGGGGGAAGAGTATAAAAAATGTCTTCTTCGTGTATTTGTCTTCCAATTGTAATGCCTTGTACTGAACATGCAACTTCTGTGCCAGCCTTTACAGAATCTACGGTTTTTTTATCCTCTTGAAGCTGGTGTATAACTCCAATTCTTTTTCCATTTTTGTTCATAAAAGGTATTTTTTGTCGTAATGTTCCAACATCTACTTTAATTCCAAATACTGCAGGATCGTTGTTGTGAAAAACATATCCTTTTAGAAATGTGAACTTGGCAACTGGTGTAAGCTCAGAAAATATTGCATCTTCCTCATGTAGTTTGTCTTCATCAACCCATGCAGTATAGTTGTCAATCAGACTGTAGATTACTTTATCAGTGAATATTTTGATGTGGTGATCATCGGCTTCCTGTTGTGCCTCTTGCATTACTTTAACATTAAACGCCAAAATAATGCCCAAATGTCTGTCGTTTTCTTTTATTGCCTTTGCCTCTATAACATCGCGCCGGTTTACAGGTCCAATGTCACCTTTTGCTATTGGCACCTGTACACGTTTTAGCATCTCAGTTACTGCTTCAAGTGAACCAATTGTATCGCATTTTAAGATGACACCGTTTGATTGTGTGTCGAT
Organism: Nitrososphaerota archaeon; assembly: GCA_016871975.1. Taxonomy (GTDB): domain Archaea; phylum Thermoproteota; class Nitrososphaeria; order Nitrososphaerales; family Nitrosopumilaceae; genus VHBM01. The sequence continues at coordinate 27,365 of VHBM01000001.1, forward strand.
AAAAACTGATTTCATCTCAGCCTCAATTAGTTTTTTAAATTCTGATGCTTCGTCTTCTGATTTTGCAACATAAACCGTACTGCCAGGCAGTACACCTTCTAGTTCAGGTGACGCAATTTTGATTCCAGCAGCTGCTTGCACCTCATTGACTGGTTTGAATTTGTCTCGCGGATCACGCATCTCGTCAAGTGGTTTTGGGAGAAGTATGGCCTTTGGTTTTGTTGTTATGACAGAGTCTCTTTTTGCAACTACAACAAGATTCTCTTTTGTCATATAACCATCGATTAGTATCATGTTTGCAGTTGCGCCAAGACCCACATCGTCATTTACTTCAAGAATTATTCCACGACTAGTTTTTTCTTCCTGCTCTAGTTTTTTCTTTAGATATTGTTGCGTCAGGCCAACTAAAACTGCTAAGAGTTCTGGAATTCCAACGCCAGTTCTTGCACTGACTGGGACAATTGCTACTTCTTGTTTAAAGTCTTTAACACGATAAAATGCCTCAGATTGATATCCTAAAACTGAAAGTGTTCCAACTACGTTATAGAGCTGTTCATCAAGCATTGTTTGGATGGATGGACTTTGTTCCTTGATTGCTTGTGATATGAACTGAGTGTTAGTTTTTTTCCATCCAGAAAGCATGTCGGTTTTATTTAGTGCTATAACAAATGGAACTTTTCTGCTCTCTAGAATCTTTAGGCTTTCGTTTGTTTGTGGCTGGAATCCACGGTTAATGTCTACAACAAGGATTGCAATGTCTGCTGCAGAGCCACCTCTAACACGTAGGTTTGTAAATACCTCATGTCCAGGTGTATCAATTACCAAGATTCCAGGAATTTTTGTTTCTACTTTACTCATCTTTTCGTAAAGCGGACCACAGATTTTCTTTATGGTCTCATCTGGAAGAAAGCTTGCACCAATGTGCTGTGTAATGCCACCTGCTTCTCTTTCCTGAACTCCAGTACCTCTGATTTTATCAAGTAAGGACGTCTTACCAGAGTCTACATGGCCTAATACGGCCACTATTGGCTGTCGTACTCGCAATTCTAATCACTCGAATACTACCTTCACTTCCTTTTCAAAACTTTGCTTAGAGTCCGAAGCATGAATTATGTTATCTGTGAATCCTAGCCCAAAGTCACCACGAATTGATCCTGGTGCAGCTTCAAAAGATTTTGTTGATCCAATCATTAGTCTTGTTGTCTCAATTGCATTATTTCCCTCAATTACGGCTGCAACTATCCTACCTGATATGATAAATGAAACAAGTTCATTAAAAAATGGTTTTGATTTGTGAACAGAGTAAAACTCTTCTGCTTGTTTTTTTGTAAAATTGAACATTTTTAATTTCATAACTTTAAATCCTTTTTTTTCAAAACGAGAGATTATTTCGCCAATCAGATTACGCTGTACAGCATCAGGCTTTACAATAAAGAGGGTTTGTTCTGCCAACTTACTTCTTTACTTTGATTCCGCCCTTGACATATTTTTTAGTCCACTTTAGTTTTCGCGGATCGCGTTTCAAAACAAGCATGTTTTTTTTGCATTTTGATGAACAGGACCAAAGGACGGTTCCATCGTTTTTGACAAGCATGGTGCCAGATCCCTTTGCCACTGGTCTGTCACAAAAGCTGCATGGTTTTATTAAAAGGCTCAAAATTAATCACCTATCTGATCTTCTTTGCTTCTCGCTCAGTTTCTCTTAGCATCAAAACGTCAGACATTCTTACTGAACCTTTTACGTTTCTTGTAAGAATTCTTCCTTTATCTCTTCCTTCCAAAACTTTCACTCTAACTTGAATTACTTCACCAGCAATTCCTGTTCTTCCTACAATTTGGATTATTTCTGCAGGGGTGACTTCAGTTTCTGTAGTACTCATTTGGCTGACTTGCCACCTTTAATTTTTTTAATTGACTCAATTACTTGGTCAACTATATGTTGTGCATCTCCTGCATCCAATATTGCAGCTGCTGCTGATGTTACATCAATGCCAAGTGCCTTTCCAAGATCCTGTTTGCTTGGAACAAAAGCATACTGAGCACCTTGCTCATCACAGATGATTGGGAGGTGTGCAACAACCTCTGGTGGTTCTACGTCTTCAGCTATTACAATTAATTTGCTTAGCCCACGTTCCACTGCCTTTGTTGCTTCGTTTGTGCCTTTTCTTACCTTGCCACTTTGAGCTGCAACTCTCACTGCCTCATAAATTGGATTTACAAGGTCTTGTGGAGTTTCAAATTTTACATAATATGCTTTAGCCATACATGTTCACCCATAGGGATCATTTCCATCCCAACATTGCTTACGATTGGTTTTAAAAGTGTTATCGGAAAAGAATCGAGTTTATCTTCGCTAAATACTCAGACATTAGTATCTTGAGTTTTTCCTGAGAGTCAGCCTCAGCATATATTCTGATTATAGGTTCTGTGCCACTTGGTCTTACCATTACCCAGTTAGTTTTATCAAAGGCGATTTTGATACCATCGGTTGTATTAGAATGTGGGTTTTGGTCAGCTAGTGTCTTGATTAGTTTACTTGCATCCTCTTTTGAGCATGCTACCTTATCTTTTGTTGTAAATGATTGAGGCAATAGTTTTGTCTCTTCTGACATTGTTTTTCCTGAAAAAGAAAGTAAATCTAGTACCAAAGCCAAAGTCATTGCTCCATCTCTTACCTGATTGTGTTTTCCATACATGAATCCCCCATTTTCTTCAAATCCGATCAAAGCACCAGTTTGGACCATCTTTCTTGATACCTCAACGCTACCCACTTTGGTGCGAATAACATTAGACTTTGCTTTTTGTGCCAATGTCTCAATACCTGAGCCAGAATTAAGACATGTCACAATTGTAGAGTTTGGATTTTTTGATAAAATGAAATTTGAAAGTAAAAGTGCAGATTTGTCACCAGTCAAGATTTCTCCTTTTTCATCACAAAAAATGCTTCTATCACCATCGCCATCAAAGGCCACTCCTAAATCTGATCCTGTTTTGACTACAGTGTCTGAAAGTTTTTTGAGATTACTTGGTGTTGGTTCTGATCCACGACCCGAAAATGTACCATCTATATTTTCATTAATAGTAATTACTTTACAACCTAATTCATTACACAGTAGTGGAGCAGTTACAGCTTGAGCTCCATTCCCAAGATCAAGCACTACCTTGAATTTTCTGGACATAATTTTGTTGCTGTTTACATGTGAGGTTACTGCATCAAGGTATGTCTTAATTGTGTTTTTTTCTGGTTCTGTTTTTCCTAATTTTGTATAGTCTTTTTTCCATTTTTTATTAAAGTAAATATCTTCAATTATCAATTCATCTTCTCTTGAAATTTCTACACCGTCAGATGCAACAGGTTTGATCCCGTTGTATTGCGGAGGATTGTGTGATGCTGTGATCATAATACCTCCTGAATATCCAAGATTTTTAGTTGCAATCTCAAGACACGGTGTTGGTATCAATCCAGCGTTTTTACAATCAAAGCCAACAGAGTTTAGCGTGGAACAAACAATTTTTGTTATTGTAGGGCTTGATGTTCTTCCATCGTATCCAACAAGTATTGATCCTTTCTTAAAATATGTTGCAATTGCAAGTGTTATGTCATGGATAAATTCCAGAGATAGATCTTCTGCGAAAACTCCTCTGATTCCATTTGTTCCAAATAATTTTGCCATTTTATTTCTATCAACAATGGATAGATTTGTGCTTTAGGATCTAGTAATTTTTGATGAATTTGAGTAGTTTTTCATCTATTGGAATTATGTTTTCTGGATAGCAATTTAGCATTACACCATTTTCTATTTCATGAAATTCCCAATTTTCACAGTTGGTGTTGTATTCAAAATTAGAATTATCATATTTCCAATCAAAACCGTTTCTTATTTCTGCTGTTGGATAGTTATGTCCTCTGATAAGTGTGATTATATCATTTTTATAATCTGTCTGGATTTCAGCATAGAGAGAGTTAGGATAAAGGTAGATCACTTTTGGGTGTTTTGTAATTGCATCAAATTCAGTTTTTGTTACATATTCATTGTGTAATACAATGATTTTATCATAGTTTTGTAATATTGAAGGATTTCTATCAACATCAATATCTGTTAGAGTTTGATAGCCAAGAAGATCAAGGATTTTTACAGTATTAGTGTTTGCTTGAAACTTTAATGGTTTATCAAATTGAATTTTTATTGTAAGGCAAGATGTGTCACATTCTTCTCTGTAGTAGGTGTAGAATCCAGGTTCAAAGTATGCGCTTGCAGTAAAAATTGGAATAATAAAAGCTGCGTTTTGTTCTTGATTCAAAAGCCCAATTTCTTTGTAAGTTTCAGTTAACTCATGTTTCAGTTCGAACTGTATATCTATTGGATTTCGTTCGCCGTTAACAATTATGAAATCTTTTTTGTAAGCAAAGGCTCTAAACAGTGATGATTCTCCAGCATATTCCATTTCCTTAAAAGAATCCTGTACAGTTAATGCTGTTTCTAGACTAATTTGCACAACTTTGGATTTAAGAAGAAAACTTATTGCATTAAAAAATTCTGTGTCAGATATTTCTTTGTTTATCCAAAAACTTGCTATTTTTTTGATCCAATTTGGAACTTTTTCTTGGTTTGCTTCATAATCAATATCTAAAGACGTGGACAGTATTTTATTCACGGCTAGCCATTGAACAGCTTGTGTGAAAAAGGAATTTGATATTTTCCCTTCAGACCACCATTTTGTATTTTGTTTAATCCACAGGGGAATATTTTTTTCATTTTCACCATAAGCTGTTGAAAGATTAGTTATAATTAAGGAAATGAAAAAGATTGATGTTGCGAGTTTTATCACAGTAGAGAACAATTTTGCTTCTTATTTTTTGTATCTGTAATTTAATGTGTTTAGCTTTGATTCATTTCATGTATAACACGTAACCGTTAAGTTTGTGTTTAAATGGATTTGGAGTGCGGGAGTTGCCAAGCCTGGCCAAAGGCGCAGGGCTTAGGACCCTGTCTCTTAGGGGTTCGTGGGTTCAAATCCCACCTCCCGCATCAAAATTTTATTAAAAATAATGTTAGTGTTGATGCTTTAAGCATTAATAAGGTATGATCTACTTTACGGTCTGTTGAAGAAAATAATCGTTGGCATAACTGTAGTTGGAAAAGACAAAGAGGGAGTGGTCGCAGCTTTTACTAATTATGTATTTCAAAAGAAAGGAAATATTGAAAAAGTAAACCAAAATGTAATCAAAAATCTCTTTGGAATGTATCTTGAAGCGTCATTTTCTACAAAAATTGACATAAAAAAATTTGATAAAGGACTACAAGAGACCGGAAAAAAACTAAACATGGAGGTAAGTGTACATCATGAAACAAACACTGAAAAAAATATTGCGATCTTTGTAACAAAAGAGTCACACTGTCTTGAGGTTTTACTTGATTCCTATTCAAAAAAAGATGTTAAAGGAAAGATTTGTGCAATTGTTGGCACAGAAAAAACACTTGCATCGCTTGCAAAAAAGGCAAAGATTCCCTTTATTTTGGTAACTAATAGAGATCAGGAAAAAGCAGAGGAAAAACTTCTTGATATTTGTAAAAAATATTGCATTGATCTTATAGTCCTTGCACGTTACATGAAGATCTTAACACCAAATTTTGTTTGGCGATATCCAAATAGAATAATCAATATTCATCCATCACTTCTACCTGCATTTCCTGGTGCTATGGCATATGCTCAAGCTTATGAAAGAGGAACGAAAATTGTCGGGGTAACTGCCCATTATGTTACCGAAAACTTGGATCAGGGACCAATAATTTTCCAAGACTCTTTTACTGTCAATCCAGATGAAACCCTCGAATCTATAAAGAAAAATGGTCAGAGGCTTGAGGCACAGACTTTACTAAGGGCTGTTAAAATGCATCTTGCTGGTAAATTAGATGTGCGTTGGAGAAAGGTTCACGTAAAGTCTAAGTGAATTTAATGGAATTAAAAGATCAGTTTGATCCAGACCTACGAAAAATTATAAAAAAGCAAAAAAAAGCAGCCGTAATTCCGGTAGGTTCAATTGAACAGCATGGAGCACATCTACCGCTATCTACGGATTCTGATATTGTGACAGATATTGCAAAAAGAACTGCAGACAGATGTGGTTTTCTATTGCTTCCTACAATATCGTACGGCGTCTCCTTTGAACATGCGCCACTTTTCAATCTAAGTGTAAGGGGCTCAACACTTCAGAAAATGATAACCGAAATCTGTATTTCTCTTTTAAAGAATGATATTAGAACAGTTTTTATCATAAATGGACACTATAGCAATCAAAAATTCCTTCAACATATTCCAGTAATAGTAAAGCGACAGACAAGAGGAAAAACAAGAGTGTTTGTTTTCTCATACTGGCATTTTATGAGTCAGCGATTTGATCATGCAGGACTTGTTGAGACATCGCTTATGCGTGCAATTTCAAACAAAGTTAACATGAAGAAGGCGAAAAGAGGTCTAGTTACAGATGCGTTGCCAAAACACAAAGTTGCGCTTCTTAATAAACTTGCATCAGAGTCATTTACGAGAGCTACAAAAAGCGGTGTGTGGGGGGACCCAAGACGTGCAACCAGACGTGAGGGCAATAGAATTCGTACTGAAATTGTGAGAAATTTAGTAAAAGTGTGTCAAACTTGCCTTACAGAGAAAAATCGAAAGTTACACCACTGAAATTTTAATATAATCCCTCGTTAGCTGGTCTAATAAGTGGTTTAATGTCAGTAGACATGGCAGTAAAAGTACTGGATGAGAGCATCAACAAAGTTGTCTTGATCAAGCTAAAAGGCGGCAAGACAATTAGAGGAAATCTGTTGGGCTTTGATCAACACATGAATCTGCTACTCGACCAGTCAGAAGAGATCCCTTCTGAGGGCGAATCAAAGAGTCTTGGGACCATAGTTGTGCGTGGAGATAACGTAGTTATGATATCCCCACCTCCAGCATAAGGTGAATAACCCATGGTAAAAGGCACAGCATCAATGGGTCTTTTTAATAGGAAAAAAACACACATCAGATGTAGAAGATGTGGCAAAAATTCCTTCCATAGAAGGGCTCGTCGTTGTGCAAGCTGCGGTTTCCCTGACCCAAAAATCAGAAAGTATTCCTGGATCAAATGGTATACATAAATGCAAGAAATTGCGATTTTACTAAGCTCCCTTGCTGGTGCATGTACTGCAGCTGCAGTTAAAAAATTTCCAAAGGGAAAACACACTATCTCAACTCTTGGTGCTAATACGCATATTAAAAATCAGATTAATTCACTCAAGCTAGAAAAGGAAATCCTTACAAAAACAATAGCAAGGCTTTATCAACACGAATCAGAATTATCAAAAACGCAGCAAGATAGGCTACTTCTAAAATATCAGCATCAACTTGGAATAGTTTTAGCAAAAATAGAAAAACTGGATGAGGCAAGCAAACATCCAGATTTAGGTCCATTAGGTGAAGGATTAGTTACATTAATGGACCAAAAACTATCAACTCTAGATAAGCGGTTGTATGAACTTTCATCAAAAATCAATTTAGTTAATGCACAAACGTCTCCAGTCAAGCATGAACAACAAGTATCTGAAAAGAGAATGAGAGAAATCGAACCAAAGCCTCAAACTAAAACAGAAATTGTTCAAACAAAATTACCCGATCCAGCTTCACTCAAACCTCACAGACCATTTGAAATAACTACACTTACGGAATTACCAGAGAGGATTCCTGAATCATTTTTCAAAGCTCAAGTGGTAGTTCCACAAATAAAGGATGAGTTTGTGAGACCACAAAAAGAACAAGTAGAGTTTGTTCAACACACTAATGTTACTCCACAAGTTGAACAACCAAAAGTTGAACAATCACAAGAGCAATCTAACTCGCCTACTGTAGTGAAAAAACCAGCGCCAAAGGTAACACTTCCTGAAGATGATAAGGAAGATGATGACGAAGATGATCTTGACAAGATTAAGGGCGAGATAATGAAAACACTCTCAAAGCTTGAGCAAGCAGAGGTAGAATAGTTGTCATTTGATGATGCCATTGAGGCATTGTCAATAGATGCATTAAAGTTCGTAAAAGATGGTCAAATCATTGGTTTAGGTAGCGGTAGAGCTGCAACTGCATTTGTAAAATCACTATCAACATTCTTGAAGAAGAAAAAAATCAACGTTAGATGTATTCCAACATCATTACAAATTAAGCTTACAGCAGAACAAGGAGGAATAAGGCTAATTGAGGCTGATCAAGTTAACACAATTGATATTGTATTTGATGGTGCTGATCAAATCGATTCAGAAAAAAATATGATCAAAGGTGGAGGAGGTGCGTTACTTCGTGAGAATATTCTGATAAGTGCTGCAAAAAAAGTTGTAATCATGGCAGACAAATCAAAATTTGTAAAAAAACTTGATAGAATGGTGCCCGTTGAAGTACATCCTATGGCAAGAAATACAATCATAAATTCAATTAAAAAGATAGGCGGAAAACCAACTATTCGAACAATTGAGCGCGGGTATCCATTTGTAACGGAGAATGGAAATATAATTTTAGACTGTGATTTTGGAATTATTTCAAAACCACAACAACTTGCACAGAAAATAAAACAATTGCCGGGAGTTCTTGAAGTTGGCATATTTTCACGTAAGCCAGACGTGATTTACAAAGCAAATACTAGTGGAAAATTCGAAATTATAATATGATTTTTAACTTCTAGAATACTAATAATCTAAAATCAGCTAAAAGATGTTACAGGTCTTTTTATTAATTTGCCAAAACCAGTTTTACCAACAATCTGCGAGTTTTCAGCAATAATTTTACCACGAAGGATTGTTTTCACTGGCCAGCCAGTGAGTTTCCATCCGTCATATACAACATAGTCAGAAAATCCTCCAAACAAATCATTGCTTACCTTCATTTCCTTTTTCAAATCTAGCATGGTAATGTCTGCATCTGAATCTTTTTTTATGGCGCCTTTTTTTGGATACATTCCGAAAATTTTTGCTGCATTTGTACTAGTAAGCTGAACTAGTTTTTGAAGTGTTGTTCTTTTCTTGTTTATCCCTTCACTGAGCAATATAGGTAAAAGTGTTCCAATTCCAGGAAATCCAGCAAGTGCATCCCATACACTGCCTCCTTTTAGTTTTAGATTTAGTTGATTTGCGACATGATCTGTTCCGATTGTATCAATTTGGTTTGCATCAACTGCATTCCAAACAAATGAAACGTCTTCTCTTGTTCTTATAGGTGGCATTACTTTTGCAAGATATCCTTTTTGATTTTCATATGAAAGTGTAAGATAATGAGGACATGTCTCAACAAAGATCTTTGTTCCGACATTTCTCTCTTTTTGGATTTGTTTTAGTGCACTACTTGAACCAATATGTGCAAAATACAATGTACAATCATATTTTCTTGCAAAGTTTGATACAGTTTGTATTGCCTTTATCTCAGAATCTTGAGGGCGGCTCTCAGACCACGCTGCAAGTCCATCCTTTTTTTGTTCTTTTGCTGTTTTTATCCCACATGAACATGTTTCATAGTCTTCAGCGTGAACTAAAACAGGGCAGCCAAGTGATGCTGCTGTCCTTACAACATTTTCAACGATTTCTAAATTTACCTCAACTTTCGCTTCATGTAAGGATGTTGTATTTGGTGCCATATCCATATACACATGCCCTACATCTGCACCAAGATTCATGTAGAGCTTGAATGATGAAATCCCGTTTTCTACACAAAACTTCATTTCCTCAATTTGTTGTTTGTTAAAGATTGATGCGTGGATAGTATAATCTACAAAATGAGTTTTTGTGCTTGCCTCAAGTTGAGATCCTAATGATCTTTTATACGAGTCACCTAGTCTAAGCATTCTCATTATAGTTGTCACGCCACCCAGTGCAGCAACACGTGATTCAGTAATAGCTGCCTTGTCTATTGGAGAATAAACCCCATAGTGTACATGTGTGTCTATTACTCCAGGAATCGAAACGAGTCCATGCCCATTGATTTTTTCATCACATGAGGGTTCATCTGTTGTAAGGCCTACAATTTTACCATCATCAATTATGATGTTTTTATCAATCAAGCCTTGGTCTGTCACAACGTGAGAATTTGTTATTATCGCATCATAGGTCATCTAGTTTTGTGCAATGATTTCTATCTATTATGCGTTTGAGTAAATGAATAAAAACAGATTCTTAGTGGTAAGTCAGGGGCCGGTGGTTTAGTGGTATAATGCCGCGTTCGCAACGCGGAAGTCGTGGGTTCAATTCCCACCCGGTCCATTTTAACCAGAAACTATTATAGATAATTCAAAACATTGTGAAACATGAAGATTTTCAACGGCAAAAAAGCTGCAGAAGACTATATGTCAACTCATACACTTGCTTTTTCAACTCCAGAATTAACGTTGATGAGATATTCTTTTTGGCTTGGAGATATTGTTCCTGATCCAAACAACAGAGAGCAAAAAGTTCCAAGGATAATGACTTTTGTTGAAGAAAAAGATTTTGAGCCTGTTCAAGTAATAGATGATGAAAAATATGTTCCAACTGGCGCAGTTCGATCTACTGGAATGTATGGGAATCCAGTTACCGAAACAGGTAGTAATGTAAAATATTGCTCAGAGTGTGGAGTTAAAAATTCAAAAACCGCCAGATTCTGCACAGAATGTGGTACGACTCTAGATTAAGGCATAGTTAATTTTGAGTCTTTGTTCCGCACGTTGTGCAAAACTTTGCGTTTGGTCTAAGCTCATTTCCACAAGATGTGCATTTTGATCTAGTAGATGATTGAGTTACCAAGTTAGGATCTGGTGATGGCAGTGTACCAATATCGCCAAAAGTCTGTTTTGCCGATACAACAGATGGCGGTACACCCACTGGATTTTCTTTTGTTCCAGAACGAGGAACTTGCATTCCTCCCATCATTCCAGGTGTACCTCCTACTCCCGGCATCAAAGTAGGAGAATGAGTTAGTCCAAGTGCCGAGCCGCCTGCTATTTTAGCAAGCGCCTTTTTTATTTCAAAGATTACTTTTATTGAAAGAAACTCTAATGCAGAGTAAGCAACTACATAATCACCTAGTTTTTCAAAAAATTCCTTTTCACTCAGTTTGCCATCCTTGTAGAGCTTAGTAGTATCAAGAAATGATTCATAATAGCCTTGAGATTCATTAAAAAGTGCTTCAAGTTTATCGGCTAGAAGATTTAGTGTATCTACTTCACCAAGCGACATAGTATGAACCTTGGTTTTCAGTTATTAATTACTTTAGATCGAAAATGAAAAAATCTAGATTTTTTCTAGTGCTCTTTCAATCATCTTTTTGTATGAATCTTTGGATGCGGCGCCGACTTGTTGTGCAATTATTTGTCCTTTGCTGAATATTGCTAAGGTTGGAATGCTAAACACGTTGTATTTTGATGCTAGCTCATTGGCCTCGTCAACATTAACTTTAACAAAGTTTACCTTACCTTCGAATTCTTTTGCAAGTTCCTCTACGACGGGGCTAACCATTCTACAAGGTCCACACCATTCAGCCCAAAAGTCAACAAAGACTGGACGTGGCGAGCTCATAACAGTAGTTTCCCAGCTTTTTGCATCAGATATTTTTGCAATTTCCATTATAACCAATGGGACTTGCTGTAACGTACCTAAATATGTTAGCAAGGAAAATTCACAAACTAAAGCCCAGTAGATTTCTAATGCTTGAAATTATTGTCAGCAAAAAATTTGTGAATATATATTTAAATTCGAATTTTAATAGATGCAGATATGAGCACAGAATCTCGACTTAAGAAGCTAAGAGGTTCTGGTGGCTACATAATGGCAAATATTACTGATGAACAACAGCGAAAAGGAAATCTGGGTGGGCCAGATCTGTTTTTGGCACCAATTGGGCGAATTGATTCATCAAAAATTACAAAACACTACTGCAATTCATGTGAAAAAGATTACGAGGGAGGGCCTCAGATAAAATATGAAACTCCAAATGAAGAAGTAGCTGAAAATTTAATTCTAGTTGAGAAAGGAAAGTATCTGTGCAATACTTGCGGTTCCACGATAGCTGAATATCGAGAATTTAGAAAACCTGATCAAGCTGGTGAGATAGGTAAAGCAAAGCCTATTTCAGAAGAAAGTTTTTCAAAACCATCACCTCCTCAAACAAATACATCTGTTAAAACCGAAACTGTTTCATCTAGTGTAAAAGCGGAAACTATTCAACCAACTAAATCTCAAAGTAGAATCATACAACCACGACCAGATATCCAAGTAGATTCTTCAAAAAGTTCCAATTTTAGCACAATTATTGGCATGGATGTATATGATGAGAACTTGAAAAAAATTGGAACTGTAAGGGAAATGGGTGTTGATTCAACACAATCTGTAATTGTTGTTGTAGCAAGGTATGATGGAACCGAAGAAAGTATAAGCTGGAGTCGGATTAAAAAAATTGGCGAAATCATTCTGCTAGGTTCAAAAAATGAAAGTTTCATAGAACAACAATCAAGGGGTTTAAAGTGCCCCAGTTGTGGCCTTGCAAATAGAGAAGGCTCGAAATTTTGTGAAAATTGTGGAACTAGAATTTAGAAAATATCAAGATTTATCTTAGCAAATAAATGGACATGACATAATTTGGTTGGTAAAAAAATAACAAAAGGAATAGCAAAAGATATTGTAATAGTTGTAATAGGTGTTTTGATAATATGGCTTGGATTAAGAGTGGTTTTTGGGACAGAAAATCCATTTTATGTTGTCTCAAGTGGTAGTATGGTTCCTGAGCTACAGGTTTTTGATGTGTTAGTGGTGCAAGGAAATGAACCATTTGAAAGTGTACAAAAAGGAGACATCATAGTTTTTCATAGGCCAGCAGGACATGATAGGGTAATAGTTCACAGAGTGGCAGAAATTATTGATGATGATCCAAAAACAATACGAACAAAAGGCGATGCAAATCCTTCTTCAATTCCAGGTACTGATTTTCCAATAACAGATGACGAATACATTGGTAAAGTAGCATATGTCATACCACAAATTGGCTATATTACAAGAATTTTGATGCCGCCAGTCAATTATATCATAATTGCAGTAATTGTTGGAATTATGATTTTCAAACAAATTTCAAAAAATAAAAAAGCAAAGGAAATATCACTTGCATCCAAAGACGATATTCCAAATGAGGTATTTCAAAATAGTACCTCTGATGCAAGTTTAACAAATCTTCCCAAAGATAATGAATATACGGAGTTTGAAAAAGTTCAGAGTTCAGATACGGTTAATCAAGCGGGAAAATCTGATTCAAAAGAAAAAACGGATAATTAACTTTCTTTGTTATTGATTTTAAATACTCGTTTAAAGTATTCAGAATTTTCTTGTGGTTCTTCAAAGTCATCTTTTACATTAGCTAGATGTTTTGCCAAGTTTTTCTTGTAACCAAGCTGCATTTGGCGCGCAATTTGAATTCGCTGTGCCTGAGGCGATCCTGCACCATGCATTGACTCTGTAAGATATCCAACTGCATTTCTACCTAATGTCATGTTTTCGATTAATCTTAGTATGCGCATCCTGTTTTCAACGTCAACACCTTTTCTTCCTGCCAAATATTTTCTAAGTAATGGTCCTGTCTCAGGATTTCTAAAGTCCTTTTCTGAAGGCATTGTCACAACCAGCCCTCCTGCAATGTCTTGAGCTAGTCTACCAATTTCATATGGAAATCTTGTAACGTTGTGTTTGCATACCTGTGCTAGCATATCGTCATTTAGCCACACACCAGATTTGAGCTTGTGAGCCTGATATGACGATGCAACCCCTGCAGCATAAATTGATTCATTGAGATGTGTCATCTCGACAAGTTTATCCTTGATGTGTGAAACATTTGGGATACCATTATAGTCTGCAATTGTAGCTGCTGCACCAATTAATACATCACCAAGTCCTGTCTTGCAAACATAACTTCTTCTGTGATAACAAGTAAATCTTTCAACAAGCATTGAAGCAAACTCATATTCACCATACATGAATACTTTTTCCCAAGGGATGAAAACGCGATCAAGTATTATCATTGCCTCTTGTCCTGCAAATTGTGAGTTTCCGGCATCAAGATCTCCTCCTTCCATACTTCGTGTGTCGCAAGACTGTCGTCCATAGATGTAAGTTATGCCCTCTGCATCTGCAGGTACCGCTCCAACAATTGCATAGTCTTTGTCGTTTTCTGTTAGTCTCATAGTTGGCATGATGATAATCCAATGTGAATTGATACATCCTGTTTGGTGGGCTTTTGCACCTGTTACGTAAACTCCTTTGTCATTTTTTTCCACTACACGAACAAACATGTCAGGATCTGCTTGTTCTGCAGGGCCTTTGCTTCTATCTCCTTTTGGATCTGTCATGGCGCCACCTATTACAAGATTCTCGGTTTGAACCATTTTGATAAAATCTATTAGTCGTTTATGGTATTTTGTGCCAAATTTTTCATCAATTTCATATGTTGTGGAATGGAGTGAGTTTATTGCGTCCATCCCTACACATCGTTGAAAGCAGGTTCCTGTATTTTGTCCCATTTTTCTCTGCATTTTATTTTGTAGTACTAGATCTTGTGCGCTTTCTACAATGTGTAAAAATCGGTTTACTCTCATTCCGGTTATTGATGAATGTGCGGTTGCTAGTTCTTCTTCTCTTCCTGCCAAATCATATGTTTCAGCTACGGCGTTAATTGATGGACGAATCATTGGATGATCAACAGGCTCTTTGACTAATTCACCAAAAAGATACACTTTGAGTTTTCTGCCTCGCAAACTCTGGATATACTCTTGGCCAGTTCTAATTGGCATATGCATAAAGTGCCCTGAAGTGTTATAAATATTCTAAACTGTTTCTGGTCATGCGTGTTTTGTTAAAGACCTATTCTAACGTCAAGAATCTTGCAACCTTTTCCTTTTTCCATGACCAATACCGGATTCATATCCAGTTCTTTGATTTCTCTAAAATCTGTTACAAGTTGTGACAACCGTTGGATGCATTCAGATAATTTTGCAAGATCTGATGGTTTTTCTCCTCTTACTCCTTCAAGAAGTTTTTTTGTTTTAATTGATGCGATCATGTCATCTGCTTCTTTGTCAGTTACTGGTGCAAGTCTGAATGTAACATCTTTTAAGACCTCTACATAGATGCCACCCATCCCAAGCATCAAGACAGATCCAAATCCCGGTTCTTGTTTTGAACCAATGATCATTTCCTTTCCGCCTTTTACCATTTCAACAACTAGGACGCCTTTGATTACTGCGTTTTTGTTGTATTTCTTTGCATTTTTTATGATCTCTTTAAATGCTGAACGCACGTCTTTGTCATTTTGTATGTTTACCTTTACGCCACCAGCATCCGATTTGTGAATGATTTGTGGCGATGCAATCTTTAAAACAACCGGATAACCAATCTTTTTTGCAATTTTTACTGCATCCTGTTCTGTTTTTGCAAGCATACTTTTTGGAAGTGGTAATCCATACGCACGTAGTATTTCTTGTCCTTCCTCTTCAAGCAAGTTTTGCCTACCCTCTTGTTTTGCATTATCAAAGATTTTTTTTGCCTTGTTTGTGTCTACTTTGAATGTAACAGTATTGCCTTCTGGACTTTTAATCCACTCAACAAACCTAAGCATTGCCTTGAGGGTTTGAATCGATGCTTCTGCATAGGTATAATACGGTATTCCTCCTTCTGCCATGATTTGTCTGTTTTTTATGCCTTCATCTAGTCCCATTAGACTTGCAAGAATGGTTTTTTTGTATTTTTTTGACATGTTAACAACTACTTCTGCAAGTTTGTTGTAGTCAAGAGTTGCAGATGGTGTACACATTGCAATAACAGAACCAACATTTTTGTGTGATAAAACATTCTCAAGTACATTGTTGAATCGATTATAATCTGCATCGCCAACGATGTCCACGGGATTTCGTGAGCTGCCCCATGGTGGAATTACCGCATCAATTTTTGGTCTAATGTCATCAATTTTTGCCATTTTTATTCCGAGTTTTGAACATGCATCAGTTGAAATAATAGCTGGTCCACCAGCATTAGATACAATAACAAGATCACCCTCTAGTGGAAGTGGTTGCTTTGAGAATGCGGTAGCATAGTCAAATAATTCTCCCATTGTATCTACTCTGATTGCTCCAGATTGTTTTAGTAATGCGTCATAGATTTCGTCAGAACCCATCAATGCTCCTGTATGAGACATTGCGGCTTTTGCTCCCTCAGGACTTCTTCCAGATTTTAAAACCAATACAGGTTTTCTTAGATTTTTAGTAATGTTTTTACAAATCTTTAAAAATTTTTGACCGTCACCCATGTCTTCTAGATACATCACAATCACCTTTGTCTGTTCATGGTTTGCAAGCATCTCTAGTACATCAATTTCATTCATGTCAGCTTTGTTTCCCATACTTACAACTGCTGAAAATCCAATCCCCTGTGCACTTGCATCCTCAACAAGTGCAGCGCAGATCGCTCCACTTTGTGAGACCAGTGCTATTTCTCCTGATTTTGGTGTAACTTTTAGGAATGTAGAATTCATCATTGTTTGTGGAGCAAGGTTCATCACGCCAAGGCAGTTTGGACCAATTACCTTGATGTTGTACTTTTTTGCAATCTCCTTTAGTTGTTGTTCTAGTTTTGCTCCTTCTTCGTCAACCTCCTTGAATCCAGCGGTAATTACAATTGCTCCTTTGATTCCCTTTTTACCACATTCCTCTAAAACTGTTGAAACGATAGTATTTTTTGTAATAATTACCGCCAAATCAATTTGTTCAGAAACATCTAGGACAGTCTTGTATGCTTTTTTATCAAAAACTGTGTCCCTTGTTGGACTGATTGGATAAATGGTTCCCTTGTATCCCTTCATGATGTTTGAGGTAATTGCTCGTCCTACACTTCCTTCCTTATCTGATGCACCAATTATTGCAATTGAGGTAGGTGAAAGAAAAACTGATTCTG
The DNA here is from genome assembly GCA_016871975.1 of Nitrososphaerota archaeon. GTDB lineage: Archaea > Thermoproteota > Nitrososphaeria > Nitrososphaerales > Nitrosopumilaceae > VHBM01. Next base: position 44,347 of record VHBM01000001.1, read on the forward strand.
CCAATTTGTTAACCTTGGATCAAATTAGTTTCCATAATAAAGCTATTCATATTTTCTAGGATCAAATTTATCATAGCCTAATACTTAGCTTCCAAGCATTTTTCCAGCCAGATTTTCTTTTCGAGGTATCCATGTTAATTTTATTTTAGGAAGTTTTGCAATTAACTCCCATGCTTCCCTTGCTAGACTTCGCAGCTGATCATTGTTTATTGCATTTTCGTGATTTAGTTGTGCAATCGTATTTTTGGAGTCACTATAGACAACAATCTCATCATCTTTGGATTTTACAAATTTTAGTGAGGCTATTATTGCAAGATATTCTGCTTGATTATTTGTGATGTTTGGCTTCTTTTCATAAAATGATTCACCTGTCTCTTTAACATAAAAGCCATATCCAGAATTATTCCCCCCTGAACCATCTACATAAATGCTAATTGACATGAAAAGATGTCTTTAGATACCAAACAAATTGTTTACTATTGCTATTTCATATAGAATGTTTGTGCCAATAAGTAAACTTGCAAATCCAGCAATGTACCTAAGAGCTTTGTTTGCAGATTCGATCTTGTTTATAAACGCAAAAGGAAGTCCGATTAGTCCACTTACCATCACCATTCCAATTACAGACCCAATACCAAATATCAAAATGAAGCTTAAAGTTGTCTCAATGTTACCAAGTGTACTAGCAGTCAATACAACTAGACTTCCACTTCCAGCTAATCCGTGAATGCAACCTATAAGGTAGGATTTGTGTGAATGTTTGTGGTCACTATCGTGTTCATGTGGATGAGTATGAATCGTACCGTCGTCATGGGTGTGAGTGTGTAAGTGTTTTAGCGTAAACAGTTTTTTGTTGCTAAATGTTGTAAATGCAAGAAAAACCAGCATTATTCCAACAATAAATTCAAAACTCATGAAAACATTTTGTGGAATGTTTATTGCCAAAAGATAGACAGCAAGCCCCATTAGTACAAGTGTTGTTGTATGACCTGCACCCCACATAGCACCAAGAAATGACGACTTGAATGTACCTTCTGTAATTATTTTCCTGACTGATTGCAGTTTGTATCGTCGTTTTGAGATCTGAGTACTTACTGCTGCTACATGATCTGGCTCAAATGCGTGTTGTAAACCTATAGCAAGACCCAATGTCAAAACTAGTGCTGGAGTCATTGCCTGTAATTGTTCAATAATTTGTTCTACCAATTTACGCCTGTTTTCTAGTATTTGGTATCAAGATATAATCACTAGTTGGTATTGGTTCATCAAGTGTTATGGTCACTGTTGGATTATTGTCAAGTGTTACATCAAAGTTTAACTTTCTTATTGATTCTGGAACTCCAATCATTACTTTATCCTGAGATAGAATTTTTCTTGTGTTTTCCTTTATTGATTCAACTGATTTTTCATCACGTAATTCACTAATAACATAGGCACAATACACAAGAATCGCCTCATTTAGATTAATTCTTAGATTTTTTGAAAGTCGTTGCTTGACTAGCTCAATTGAAGAAAAAAAGACATTTTCTGAATCAGAATCATACTGGAATATTTTAGTTATGGGCTGTACATCTGGCTCGCCATGTATGATTACTTTAACATGAATCATTTTCTTTTTGGAATTTCTGATCGAGATTCTTTTCCAAAGTGATATGTATTTCCTGTACCACGATACTTATGAGGTCGCACAGGACTACCATCCTTTTTGCCTTGTTTTGTAAGGGATAGTCCTGCTAAGAGCTCAACTATCAATCTCTGTCCAAGTCCTGATGTAATGCCACCATTGTATGAGCTTTGATCACTGACATCATATGTAGGAGATACTTCTACAAGATCCATTGCAAACTTATCAGGATCAAATCCTACAGAAAATTGTCGCACCAATCTCATTCCCTCCCTTGAAGTAAGGCCGTTTGGCTCAGGTTCACCTGTACCTGGAGCATATGCAGGATCAAAAGAGTCAATATCCCATGTAAGATAGACAGCATCTGTTCCATCGTTTGCACGGTCAACTGCTTCTTTTGCTATAGTATCAATTCCCATCTCTTCAACATCAAGCATTGTAAACCATTGAAAATCCTGGTCTGACATCCATTTGTAGAGGTCAGGCCCAGGCCAGTATCCTCTTGGACCAATTAGAGTATAGTTTTTGCCTTTTAGACATCCAAGTTCCATGACTCTTCGAATGTGTGCACCGTGGTCATATTTGAAGCCGCAAAGACCCTGTGGTGCGCAATCAGCGTGTGTGTCTAAGTGTATTATTCCAATATTTTTGTATTTTTTTGCAAATGCTCTAACATTTGCAAATGTGATTGAATGATCTCCTCCAAGCATTACAGGTATTCCATTTATGTCGAGTACTTCTTTGACCTTTTCTGTCATTCTTTTGTGTGATTCAATAACATCGCCTGGTGAAACATTCACATCACCATAATCAACTGCTCTGAAGACACCAAAAGGATCGGCACCAGTCTCTATGTTAAATCGCTCATATGGAGGAGCAGGTATTGTAGATGCCGCACGTATAGCTCTTGGTCCGTAACGGGCACCTGGACGAATTGTTGTTCCAAAATCAAATGGTTCACCGATTATAGCTACATTTGGTTTTACCTTTTGAAGTTCTGCATGGCTTTGTACCCATGGCAGATGCAAAAATGTGTTGATTCCAACAAATGGGGGTTGATCATTCCCTCTGTATGATTCACCGTAAAATTCCATTCCCATTTTAATTCAAAATTATGATCTATGGTATGTTATTAAATATGTCTAGGTAAAGTACGATTTGTTTTTTCAAACGAAAATCAAATTTTTATTTAATTATTGTGTATGATCGCAAAAAATTGTCTGCAATGCACGATCAATTATAAACAAAGTACATTATAATTAATTGAAATGATCCTAGAGAATTCAAAAAATTCTTGGCATTATATCAATGAGGGAATCACATCTGTAAACTATAACAATTTTAAGAAAGCACTTTCACGATTTGACAAAGCATTACAAATAGAACCTCATAATCTTGTTGCACAATTCCACAAAGGAGCAACACTTTGTAAACTAGAAAAATTCAGTGACGCCATGTCCTGTTTTGAGAAAGTAATAGAAAATGATCCAAAAGATATTGATGCGTTGTATAACAAAGGTCTAACGTTATCAAAGATAGGAAAACATCAAGAAGCAGTTACGTACTTTGATAGGGTTTTAGAAATCGATCAAAATTATGCTGATGCGTTAACGCAAAAAGGTGCTACTCTAAGCAAGCTTGGAAACCACGAGGAGGCAATTGTCTGCCTCGATAAGGTACTAGAATCAAATTCAAAGAATTCAGGCGCCCTATACAACAAAAGTATAGTTTTAGGCAGGCTAGGGATGAACTCTGACTCTATTTTTTATTTAAACAAAGCAATTGAAGAAGATTCTAGAAAATCACAGGAGCTTTATGAAAAGGGTATTCAACTTGCAAAACAAGGCAAACATGAAGAAGCCATGTCATTTTATACAAAAGCTCTTGATGTAGACCCAAAGAATGTAAAGGCACTTGTATCAAAGGGGTGGACCCTTGATTTTGCTGGATTTTCAAATAAAGAAATTTTTGTATTTTTTGATAAGGCTTTAGAAATTGATCCAAAAAATATTGATGCATTACTCAACAAGGGTCTTGTTTATGATCGAACTGGTCTTTATGAAAAAGCAGTAGAATGTTTTGACAAGGTTTTAGAAATTGAGCCAAAAAATATACGTGCAATGTACAGCAAAGGCATTTCGCTTTATTCACTCAAAAAGTATGGTGCTGCAAAATTTTTTTGTGAAAAAGCAATAGAGATCGATCCAACAAACGTGGTGGCCTTATGTAGTATGGTTTGGCTTCTTGAACATCAGCAAAAATATGAGGAGGCACTTTCGTTCTGTGATAAAGCACTTGAGATTAATCCTACCTATGTTTACGCTCTAAGCTACAAAGGAAAATTGCTATTTTCGTTAGAAAAATTGGAAGAATCCCTGCAATGCTATAACAAGGCACTTGAACTTGAACCAAACAATGCAACCGCAATGTATTATAGGAATAAGATAATCATCAAACTTGAAAAAATGAAGAAAAGATCCTTTTTTGGTAAATTTAAATAGATTTGTTAATGTGCTGCGCTTTTACTTGATGCATCTTCACCAGAACTTGGTACAAAGTGTTTTAGATCTTCACCTGATATGAGATCTTCTTCTGGTGGAACATAGTCCCTTACATCATGTCGTGCTTTGCCAGGCCATTTCTTTTGTGTAGCTAATGCTACGCCAATAAATACTGCAAAGGATATTGGTGGTGGTATCATTGTGTCTAGTCCTGCCCATTCTATAGGCATTGTAAAGAAGAATGCTAATCGTAGAGCGGAACCCACTAAAAGTGAAGCAATTGCAGCAGGCATGTTTGCCTTTCTCCAAAACAGCCCTAGTGTAAGCGGTGCAAATGCACCTGCAAATACGATATCAAATGCCAATATTAGATAGATGCCAGGTGCTGGTACGAAGTAGCCAAGAAGGAATCCTGCAACCATCATTGGTATTATGACTGCTCTTGTAACCCATAACAGTTTTTTGTCTGTCCAAGGTTCTTTATGCAACCATCTTCGTCGAATGATTCTTTGGATCAGATTTCTTGAAACAACACTAGAGATCGCCAACAATCCACCATTTGCTGTGGACATTGCAGCCCCAAGAACTCCCATCAAAAGAGCTGCGCCTATTACAAATGGCATATGATTGATAGCTAATTCAGGCATTGCAGTAAACGGATCTTCTAATCCTGGCAAAAAGTGTAATGCGATTATTCCCATCATACTTGTTGGAACTACAGTAAATATTGTAAGTGCACCTCCCCAGAAGGCTCCACGCTGTGCAGTTTTTGGATCTCTTGCTGCAAATACTCTTTCCATAAAGTCAAGTGCAACTATATCACCGAGACCAAGTGCAAGTATGCCGGCCCAATTGATGAGGGCGCCCGATGCAATATCAGTTAGTCCTGACAGATCCATATATCCAGGTGGTGCACTGCCAAGTATGGTATCAAATGGAACTCCTGCAAATCCGCCTGCAAAGAAGATAAACGCTGCCCAGAAAGCACCTATTGCAAGATAAATCTGGAATATGTCCGTGTAAGCAGAGGAGAAAAGTCCACCTGCAAAAGTATATGAAAGTACAACTAGAGCTGCAATAAGTACCCCCCAAAAGAAGTCAATGCCAAAAACTGTTTGTAGTATAAATCCACTTGCTGCAAAGTTTCCTGCCACAAGTACCGTAAAACTAATTATCATCAAAACGCCGGAAATTCCTTCTGCAGCATTACCAAACCTTCTAAAATAAAAGTCGGGCAAAGTAAACATGGTCATCTTGTTTAATGGTTTGCCGTAAAAGAAGCCAGTCAAAAGAAGGCATATTCCAAGGCCTATAGGAATTACAGCTCCTGCCCAAAACCCAAATTGATATACAAGAGCAGCATTACCTAACGATGAATTACCATCTATTGATTGTGCTGCAAGCATTGTGCCTACAAAAAACAAAGGTAGAGTCTTTCCAGCAACCATTAATCTTCGGCCACTTTTTTGAACCAGTTTGTAAGTCAGAGTTCCTACTACCAAAGAGGCTATCAGAAATCCAATTATTGCGATGCCAAAACCAGTAATCTCTGCCATGTCCTAATTGGAAAGCGAGTGTGATTATTTAAGGATTAAATAATTAAAGTAAAGTACGTCTTCAAGAATAAAGGATAATGTGTAAAATACGTAGTTAATTAGTTGAATTAGTCGGTTGTGGCTTTTAATTCATGTTTTATAATAATGTTATTTTCATTTTAGAAATTAATCTAAATCATGTAATGTTCATTGAAAAAGTAATGCCATATACGAAAGAATTTGTCTGAAGTTCTAAAAGATTTCTTAGTTTACGAATTTTAAATTTTTATTAGTTTGTGAAATACCTTCTCTGCGATGGCAAAGCAAGAAGCAGCAGCTGTTATTATAATCTTGTTAGGATTGGGTTTAACGCAGTTAGAAGGTGGCACAAATGCGTTCTATGTTGGAGCTGGATGGGGCACAATTGGAATAGCATGCTTATGGTTATGTGTCTTAATTTTCAAAGATTTAAAGAAAAAAGGTAAAAAGAAAAAATAATTTGCAAAAATTTTAAAGCGAGTCTTAAACTAGGAGATTATGCCAAGCCAAGGTTATTCAACGATAGGACTCAAACCTTCAATTATAAGCGAACTTCAACGCATAACTGATCAGTACTACCCAGGTATGTTTTTGCCAAGTACACTAATAATTACAATGAATGAAATCAAGCGTGGATATTATACGCCAGAAATGCACAACATAAAAGTCGATCTTTCAGGGCGCTATAATTCACTGACTATCAGATCCGATGTGAAAGAGTGGCTTGAGGAAAATTATAAAAATCTTTTTGATTTGTATGCAGAAAGATATGGAATTGAAAATTTCGCTCAATTTGTTAGCTATTTTATTATGAATCTATTTCAGTCAAAGATAAAGGCACAAGAACAGGTCATTAAACTAAAAGCCTCTGAATTCAAATGGCTAATTCAAGAATATAAAAAACGAAAAAAACAAAATGGATTAGATACCGCTACATTTGATCGATTTGCAGATGAGTTTTTAAGAGAACTACTTGAAAAAATAAATGAAGCAAAGAAAATTTTATCTACATAAAATAAAGTTTTTTATCAGTTAGTAAATCTAAATTGGACTCATTGTATCAAGTAATCTTGCGTTAGTTACTTGCCCTGTTTTTTCCTGAAATTCTAGGTCTACTGTGTATTTGAGATTGTTTTGTAAAAATCTAACCTGAACATCCCAACCTGTTCGTGGGCCTTTTTCAGGTAAAGGAAACGTTTCACTGACTTTAAAGTCTGACACATCACCATATAGAGCTTGAATGATTCTTTTCGATTCTCTTTCGATGTCTTGTGATGTACTAACTTTAGTCATGATCATCATTTAACTGATAATTATAAAAATATATTGAAAATGTTGTGGTAATTTACCAATTGAAAATTTTTGTTTCAATCAGTATGTAAAATTAAAAAAATTGTAGCTTCACTTTGAATTGATTTTGCTGATCGGATCACTTATGATAGATTTTAATAATTATTGAAGATATAGACAGAGATTGAAATATCCTGATCTTCTTGGCAAAGATGTAGCGCGAGTTGGAGTTCAGACTACGCGCAAGTATAATCTTCTTGCAAGCAGAATGATCACTGATGTGATTAAAACTTCACTTGGCCCACGGGGTATGGATAAGATGTTTATTGATATACAAGGAGATGTTTATGTAACAAAGCATGGGGGTGCATTCCTACGAAAAGTAGATCATGAGCACCCTGCAGCAAAAGCAGTTGTAGATGCGGCAAATTCCGTTGATAACCATGTAGGGGATGGAACTATTTCTGTTGTTGTTTTAATTGGGGCATTATGTGCAAAGGCAGAAGAACTGCTAAAAAGCGAGATTCCACCTGCAACAATTGCCTCTGGCTATCAGATAGCCTCAGATATTGCCCTTGAGACACTTGCCTCAGTTGCTCAAAAAGCAAGTGTTTCTAGCAGAGATATGATGATGTGGCTTGCTTTAACATGTCTCAAAGGTAAGTCAATATCAGATATGATTGATGAAGAGATTGTAGCAAAACTAATTGTTGATGCAGTTTGTACTATTGCCGATTTTAAAAATAACAAGATAGATGTTGATGATATAAAAATTGAGGAAAAACTTGGTAATGCAACAGATGTTCAGCTAATAAATGGGATTGTGGTTGATAAAACAATTGATAATTATGCAATGCCAAAAATTATCAAAGACGCAAAAATTCTTTTAACAAACGAATTTCTTGAACCCACTCGTACTAAGATAGACGATGAGATAATAATAACATCGCCAGAACAGATGAACGTATTCATAAAACGAGAATCTGATACGGTCATCGAAAAAGTTCAGAAGATAATTGATGCGGGAGTTAATGTTGTTATATCTAGAAGGGGGATTAACCAGTTTGCTCAAGAATGTCTTGCAAGATCTGGAATAATTTCTATCAAGCGAGCTACAGAAAATGATTTGTGGTGGCTTGAAAAAGCTACGGGTGCAAAGATCTGCGAAGATCTTAACAACATTTCCAAAGATGAATTAGGATGTGCAAAAAAAGTTTATGAAAAAACGGTAGGAGATGATAAAATGGTATTTGTTGATGGATGTAATAATCCAAAGGCAATTACAATTTTGTTAAGGGCAAATTCTAAAAAATATCTTGAAGAATTTCATCGGACAGTAAAAAATGTATATTTTGTTTTACGAAATTTCATCGAGAATCCACAAATAGTTGGCGGAGGTGGATCTGTAGAAGCAATAATTGCACAAAAAGTAAGACAAAAGGCTCACATGATTGAAGGTAAAGAACAAATTGTTGTAGAAAAGTTTGCTGATGCATTAGAAGAAATTCCAATAACCCTTGCTAGAAATGTAGGTATGGATGTAATTGATACTATTGTTGAACTTAGGGCAAAATATGCTCAGTTTGTCAATGGTAACTATGAATGGATTGGCATAGATTCATCTCAAAGAAAAGTAGCTGAAGTTTTTTCAAAAAATGTAGTTGAGACTCTTGCTGTAAAAGAACAGGTTATCAAAACAGCTGCCGAAACTACCATTGCATTGCTAAATGTAGATGATATTTTTATGAAAGATGAAATTGATAATACTCACTGTCATATTGATGGCACGGTTCATGCTCACCACGATGGTGGTAAGGCGCACAATCATTTTGAGCAAGAAGGAATAGAGCAGCGTCAAATGCACCATTATTACTAGATTTATGTCAATTATTTAGACAGTCTAGAAAACAAGGCAGCGTATAGAAACGGAAGAATTGTTGTCGCCTCTGCATGTATCGTAGTTTGTTTTGCATTTTGTGTTACCTTTCCCCAAGATATTGCTTCATCCACTAATGCGCCACTTGAGCTCCCATCGAATTCTTGTGCAGTTGTTATGTATGCTGCATAATCCAAACCATCCCTATATTGATTCCACCAAAGCGTATGATGTTTTGGTACTCCACCACCAATCATTAGGGCACCCGATTTTTTTGCTTTAAAGATAAGACCAGACAAAAGATCCGCATCTGCAATAAGATTTAGCTTAAAATCATGATGTTTTTGTGTAAAAAGCCAGATCTGACTTCCAACCGCACCATCCATTATACCAGGAACAACAACTGGAATTTCATTTTTGTATGCCCAATACAAAAATGAGTTTTCACCCATGTGGCGACCTATCATTTTTGTGATATCCGCAGTTGACATCTCTTTATTTCCTGCCTTGTATTCTTCTTCCAAAAAGGCTTGCGTCTTTTCTTCAATTATTGGGCCATAGCTCTGCATTGGTACAAGCACATTGCCTAGTCTATGGATATGTTGATCAGCAAGCTGTTTATCATCCAGTGCAAAGTCACCTTCTTTGTAATTTGAGAAATATCTTGCAATATCATGATCTAGAGATCCACAAGTTGTGATAACAACATCAAACCACTTGTTTTTTATCATGTCTTTTATTACACCACGAAGACCTGTTGAGATAATAGCAGCAATAAATGACAAAAACTTTAGACATTTTTTATCAGGAATCATTGTTGATAGAATATCTAGTCCTTCAGCGAGATTTCTTGCCTCAAATCCCCCCGACTTTGACATTTGCTCAAATATTTCTTCAATATTAGATTCCTTTTTTATTGAAATGTCTTTTACGTCTCGTCCTG
>VHBM01000002.1 GCA_016871975.1 Nitrososphaerota archaeon
GTCTGCCTATGACGTACAGCTATAATGCTAAAATAGAGATCGACGCAAAAGAAAAATCAAAAGCAATTTTTGATTCAATAAAGGCAGACAACAAATTTTATCCAGAAAATCCAACAAAAACAAAAATCTCGTTTAACAAAAAAATTATACTAGATATTGAATCAAAACAAATCACTCACCTGCGTGCCAATCTAAACTCTACTCTTAGACTAGTTCAGGCAAGCCATGACTCTATTGAATCGGTAAAGATATAAGAAAACAATAAAGCTTAGCTTCTAAATGTCATCAGGCCAGCAAATTCCTCCTTGGTTGCAGGAACAACTTGCAAAACTGCAACAGGCACAGCAAAACCTACAGGCAATCTTGGCACAAAAACAACAGCTAGAACTTGATCAACACGAATCTAACAAGGCACTTGAGGAACTAAAAAAGGCTGGCGATGATGAGTCTGTCTACAAATTTGTAGGCTCGATTATGATAAAGTCTACAAAAAAGGCACTAGTTGATGAAATTGAGGAACGAAACGAGCTTGCAAAGACAAGGGCAACTGTTTTGGCAAAACAAGAAGAACGTATAAAGCAATCCATTACAGAACAGGAAACAAAAATCAATGAAATGATAAAAAACGCAACAACTGGTGCAGCTCCTCCAAAAACAAATCTTCCCAAATAGAATATTAACAAATAAAACAAATTTGTTTTGTGAAAATAGATCAGCTAAGAATTATTGTAGATGAAAGAGAAAAAAAAAGTGGCATTCCTGACTTGCTCAAAGCAGTTGGAGTCAATATCGAAGTTAGAACTCTTCCAGTCGGTGACTATATAGTAGCGCCAGAAATAGTTGTAGAAAGAAAAAGCATTCGTGATTTAATATCATCAATCTTTGATGGAAGGCTATTTGATCAATGTAACAGACTGCGTGAACATTTTCAGCATCCAGTCATTCTAATGGAAGGAGACGTTGATGAAATCGAAGAATTTACAGAAAACCCACTTGTTTTTTATGGAGCCATTTCATCGATTGCAATTGATTTTAAGATTCCAGTAATCCCTACACCAAACGCAACACACACCGCAAAGCTGCTAGTATCAATGTCATCAAGAAAAGAGGCACAAAAGGGACCCTTTCTTAAAAAAATAAAAAAATCAAATGACTTGCAGAGGCAACAACTATCTGTTCTGTGTAGCTTGCCTGGAGTAGGGGAAAAACTTGCAACTAGAATGCTTGAAAAATTTGGAACCCCGCTTCAAGTATTGTCTGCATCATCTGTTGAGCTTGCCAAAGTCGAAGGACTAGGCAAAGAGCGTGCAAAAAAAATTAAAGACATGCTTGAAAGCAAGAGCAAATTTTTGAAAAGCTCTAACCAAAAAACACTACATGACTAGACTTGTGACGGCTTGAGTTTTTTTCGAAGCCTGTTTCCACACAAAGAGCAAACAGTTGCATTTGAAAAACTCTTTTTGCAAGCAGGACAATAATGTACCCACACACCTCGAGTTTTAATGCCAGACGTCATCACTGGAATTACTGCAAGGCCTAGATTTTTTGCAACATTAGAGGCTGCAAAATCATCTGTTATCAGCTCCCCTTTTAGCTCATAGCACAGTGCGATAGATGATATATCTTCCTTTGAGAGATCATTATAGTCACCGCTTTTTTTTGCACTAGATACTACAAAACTAGTAGAATCATCTTTTGGATCTCTTACTTCAAGTCTTTTTGTTTCAAGCAGTAGTCCTATGGCATCGTGATTTTTTTTGATGTGTTTTATTTCCTCAAAAATAAGTGAGGTGGTATAGTATTTGTTTGAAGAGCCAAAAGGAATTCCTGCATAAAATGCGCTTGCGTCTAATATTTTAAAATCCAAGCTTGCTCATCTGTCTTAGGCCTTTCTTTTTTAATCTAACAAAAACTGCAGGCTTTTTGTATTTCTTTATTGTAATTGGTTCGCCAAAACCGGCCGATTTTATCACTTGTGCATCCATTACTATATTACAGTCATGGGAGCAAATTATCTCTATTTTCTCATCTGGAACTACAATTGATGGCAGGCCACGAACAGGGGCCACTGGAGTTATTATCAAAACATCAAGGCTTTCATGCAAAATAGGTCCGCCTAGTGAATGAGAGTGGCCTGTTGAGCCACTTGGGGTTGAAACAATTATGCCGTCCATTTTTTGTTTTACTGTATCATTTTGAAACTTTATCTCAAACTCTGATGTCTTTGTGAGGTTTTGTCTGTTGAGATATATTTCATTCAGGGCTGGCGCAAATTCCTCTTTATTACATGATGCTACAACTCTTGTTCTCTTGTCAAGCCATACTTTATCAGCAATTATTTGATCTATTGCTGTATCTACCTGCTCTAAAGTTATTTCAGACAAAATTCCTCTATTGCCGCCAACATTTATTGTTAAAAGCGGTACCTCGTTTGCAAGATTTCTAAAGGTTCGAAGTGTTGTTCCGTCCCCACCTAGAGTAACAGCAAGGTCTAGTCTTTCATCTTGTAGCTGGTCTGTTGATTCTATCTGTTTTGCACCATCCACTACAACAGGTGCAATGGTAAAGACCTTGGCTTTTTTTGCAAGCAATTTTTTTGCAACTTTTTTTGCAGCATCCTCTGCTTCCTTTGAGCCAAACTTGCTTACCACCGCTACAGAGTTTAGTTTCAAACAATTCTCTGTGTAGTTCTTTCTTTAAAAATCATGGTTTTCTAATCAAGACAAACAATTAATTATGAAGCAAAAATTATTGTCTCTTGTATGGATTACGCACATCCAGAAGTACTTGTTGAAACAGACTGGGTTGCAAAAAATCCACCAAACGAAAAAAGAATACTGGTAGAAGTTGACTATGATCCAGAAAACGGATACAGGAAAGGACACATCAAAGGGGCTAGCCTGATTTGGTGGAAGCGTGATGTAAATGATCCAGTTACTCGTGATATAGTAAACAAGGAACAGTTTGAGAAGCTAATGTCAAAAAATGGAATAACTCCAGACTCTGAAGTAATTCTTTATGGAGACTTTAACAACTGGTTTGCGGCCTTTGTGTTTTGGGTTTTCAAGTATTATGGCCACAAAAACATCAAAATCATGAACGGAGGGAGGAAAAAATGGGAGCTAGAAAAGCGAGAATATACAACTGAAGAACCCAAAGTACCTCAAACACAATATTTAGCTCAAAAACCTGATGAAAAAATACGTGCATATCTTGATAATGTTAGAGGCTCACTTGGAAAACCAAGCATTGTTATGATTGATGTCCGTTCGCCAAAAGAGTTTACAGGTGAGATAACAGCTCCCCCTGAATATCCAATGGAACATGCACAAAGGGGAGGACACATACCTGGTGCAAAAAACATTCCATGGGCAACTGCAGTAAATGACGAAAATGGAACATTCAAGACAGTAGAAGACCTAAAGAAAATTTATTCAGAAAAGGGAGTAAGCCCTGACAAAAACATCATCTGCTACTGTAGAATTGGGGAAAGATCCTCTCACACTTGGTTTGTTCTAAAATATTTGCTTGGCTATCAAAATGTTGTAAACTATGACGGTTCATGGACCGAATGGGGCAACATGATTAAAAATCCAATCGAAAAATAAGTTGAGCCAAGACTTACCAGTAATAAAAAAAGGAACATTTTACTTTATCAAAGATAGCAACACACACCTCATCGTAGAAGACAAGACAAAGCGAGGACTGACAGTAAAGGAGAGATCACTTGATGAAAAAACTAACGTTGAAGCTGACAAGGGCATGATACACGATCTTGACGGAATTGGTCATTGGGTTCCAATAAGATGGTTTTTCCCAAAATCAGACTATACACTAGAAAATGTTCTAGAACATGCAGAAGCAATGGAAAAAAAATACAAAGAACTACGTGAGCTGACCTGTCCTGAAGATGACGAATAGATAAGATTTTTAAACAAACCTAGAGCAAATTAGACCAGATGTCACTTTTACTGCAAGAGCGTGTCTATACAATGCAGTCCCCAACTGCAAAACGTGGGGTATATCCATTACACGGCTACAAGTTGGGACTATATCGCCTTCCAATAAAACTTGAAGACCCTCTAGAAATCCAGTCAGTCTTTGATGGCATGAAAAGCACATTCAAGATGGACAAATTTGCTGACCGAATTTATGCTACATATGCTTGGAAAGAAGAAAACGGCCCAGATCCTGACGCAAAAGGATACGAGCAAGTCGAGCTAAGCATAACTGTTGAGATAGTTACAGGCGAGGTAGTTGACATGATATACCAAATATTTCCAATCGAAAAGTTTGGTGATCCACAATGGGTGCAAGACTATAGAAAAAAGGCAGATCACTATGCAAAGATGGTAATTGATACCATACTGCGAAACACAATCCTTGCAGACAAGATGGCTGAAAGCCTTATGAAAAGCGAGAAAATCTCGCAGGATCATGCATTTGTAAAACTAGAAGAGATGACGCCGCTTGCAAAGATAGTTCCAGATGCAAAACCAAAACCAAAGATCGAAGCTGTAGTTGAGCAAGCAGATGCAGGACCTGCAGTTGCTCCACTAGACGGTCCAAAGCCTGGACCAATTGATGTTGAATACAAATCTCACATGAGACCAAGCTCTCCATTCAAGGTTTCTGCAAACGGAAATACAATCAAGACATGGGGAAGAGGACCTGACAACAAAAGATTGGGGGTTTGGGGAGAGTATGTTTCAGTTGATTTTGATATTTGTGTTGCAGATGGTGCCTGTATTGACGCATGCCCTGTAAATGTGTACGAGTGGTTTGAAACTGCAGGACACCCAGCATCTGAGAAAAAGCCACTAATGGCAAGAGAGCCAGACTGCATATTTTGTCTGGCATGTGAAGGGGTCTGTCCTCCACAGGCAATCAAAATTTTCCAGAAAAAAGGATAGTTTTTTCTCGCAAGTATAAATACAGAATAATGATTTGCCAAACTAGGCAAGATGGCAGTTAATCCGTTTACTTCATTTGTTTTTGATCTTTTCATTCTTGCAGCTGTTTTGATAACAGGTTATACTTGCAATTTTTACTATCTGGCATTTCTTTCAAGAAAACGCAGAGAAAAATATGATCTAGTTTCACTTGGTGAGCCTACCATAACTGTTCAGCTTCCAATTTACAATGAAAAGTATGTGGCTGCGCGACTAGTAAATGCAGTATGTGCAATGGATTATCAAAAGGAAAAAATGAAAATTATGGTACTAGATGACTCTGATGACGATACTGTAGCAATTCTAGAGGACTTGGTAAACCATTACAAGAAAAATGGCTTTGATATCATCCATGTGAGGCGAGAAACAAGAAAAGGGTACAAGGCTGGAGCACTAAAATATGCAATGAAATTCACAAATACAGAATTTGTTGCAATATTTGATGCAGACTTTATCCCGCCAACTTGGTTTTTAAAAAAGGCAATACCATACTTTTCAAAATCAAACATTGGCCTTGTTCAGGCAAGATGGGGCCATGTAAATGAGAACTATTCAGCAATAACACAGGCTCAAGCACTTAGTCTTGACTTTCACTTTCTAATAGAACAGCAGGCAAAAAGCAACTCAAATCTTTTTATGAACTTTAATGGAACTGCTGGAATTTGGAGAAGAGAATGTATTGAAGATTCTGGTGGATGGCACACTGCGACCCTTGTTGAAGACTTGGATCTAAGCTACAGGGCACAGATGAAGGGATGGAAGTGCATGTTTATTCCAGATATTGTTGTAAATGCAGAACTTCCTGTACAGATGAATGCTGCAAAAAGGCAGCAGTTTAGGTGGGCAAAAGGCTCAATGCAATGCGCCATCAAACTACTTGGCGACATTTTAATAAAAAGAAAAATTGCAGTAGAGGCAAAGATTCAGGCCTTTATCCAACTAACACGACACATCGTATATCCATTAATGCTAATACAGTTTTTGGCACTGCCTGTTTTACTGGCAGGCGACATTAACCTGTATGTAGTTAGCATTCTTCCAGCACTGACAATAGCTGCATACTTTGCCCTAGGGCCTGGCGCATATCTTCTTCTCATACATGACCTGTATGGAAAATCTTGGAAGTCAAAGGCAAAGGCATTGCCATACTTGGTAATTTATTCAGCAGGACTGGCGGTAAACAACACTGTAGCTGTATTTGATGCAATGTTTGGAAAGAAAAACGAGTTTTTGCGCACACCAAAATATGGGATCATAAAAAACACAGATGACTGGCACGATAAAGCATACAATCTACCATTTACAAAAACAACACTTCTTGAGATATTCTTTGGAATCTATGGCCTTATGGGGATTCTAGTATCAATTTACTCAAACAATGCCTTTTTTGCACCAATAATTGGGCTTCAAACTATTGGATTTCTCTACATTGCCTCGCTTAGTCTTGCACACTCTAGATTTAAAAGAAATAAATCAAGCAACCCTAAGGTCATATCAAAGGCAGAAAAAATGGCAAACAAAACATACAAGCTTGCAATGATTGGAATTTTTGGAATAATTATTTTTGGCGTCTATATGGCATTTGATGGATATCACAAAGACGTTTACCCACTTGATCTAACACGTGGTCTTTTGTTTAGAATAGCGGCATCATCAGAGCCAGATACAATGTTAGCTGATCTTCATTCAATAAAAGAAAATCTTGGCAAAGTGATGGCACGTCTTCCTGAAAACAAAAATCCTGTCTGGATATTTCCAACAGACTCGACAAACTTTGCAAGAATAACACAAGACATTGATGTAATGATTGCAAGCGTTGAAAAAATATCTACAGTTCCACGCGACAGCTCTGCATTTCATACAGGAATGCGTGATGTACATGAAAGGGCTGTTATTCTTAGAGAAAACGTAATGGATGCAACACCATACATGTATGTCAGCGTATCAAATATCATATTTAGCTCAATCTGGATTGCTGCAATTTTGGGAATCTTTGCTGTACTAAAGAAAAGAAGAGAACAGCTTAGAGCCTATGATGCATCAGAAGACGTCTGAATGTTAAGCTCTTGTCTTATCTCATCAACTGCACGAATTCCAAAAATATCTCGCACCTGCTGAATCCTTAAAGTCTCTTTTAGCAAATCTCGACCCAAGCTATTTTGTAATACATTAAAGACATCGGTAAATCTTATCTCCCACCTATCTGCGCAATCTAGGATCTTTGATACTGCCCACTGCCTTACCTCAACTGGAAGCGGCATGTTCTCTTGTAGCTCAATTGATAACTTGTCAAAGAGATTGATTAGCTCTGCAGTCTGGTTTGCCATTTTCTCTAAGTCTTTTATCTCGCCATATTTTGATTCAGCCTGCATTCTCAAATTTGACTGAAACTCGGATAATTTTAGCAAGGCTAGCACATCCTTTGATGTTTCTGATGAGGCCTTGTTTGTGACGCTTTTGATTTCATGAATCTCTTGGAATAGCTTGTCTGCCTTTTGGTGGACTTCGGCAATTGACTTGTCTTCTCTGTTTATGAGTTCAGCTAAACTTGAAACTTCGTTTTTTATATTCAAAATATCATTTCCAAAACTTCCTGCCCTGTGAGCAATTGCCTCTACATTGTGCTTTACTGTTTCAATTTGTATTGGAATATCTGAAACTGATTCTGATTTTGCCATGGACACTTGTAATTCATGGTTTAGATTCTCTATCCTGTCTGATATTCTCATTATCATTGTTGTATTGTTTTTAATAGAGTCAAAGCTATCAGAGACTGCCTGTACTAGTTTTTCTGTCTTTGGCTCTAGCTTTTGATCCTCGATTTTCTTTAGCTTTTCTTGTAGCCTTTCAGTTTGTGAGTTTATCCTTGCAACAAGACCTGATTGGGCACGAACTTGGCTTAGCCCATCATAGAGTTTTTCTGTGTCATGTTCAAGTGAACTGATATGCTTTGATTGTTTTTGTACATGCTCAACAGAGCTTGTCAGAGTATCAATCATGTCCTTTATTGCAATTAACACCTTTTGGTTTTCTGCAAAAATCTTAGTCATTGCCTTTAGCTCTTTTGATAATGTTTTAGCAGAAGTTGATACTGTTTCGACTTTTTTTATCAGACTAGCTGGAATTGCTGTCTTTTTGACAGTTTTTGATTTTGAACCTGATTTAGATTTTGTAGCCACGCTAAGTAATTGGTTGTTTTATTGATAAAAAAGTTGGATCAATAAAAAAAACCAAAAGCGTTATTTGTTTACTACTTCTGGCTCATGAAGGATTTCATGTAGTGTCTTTTCAACTAGCCCATTTGGAGACTCGACAAAGCCTCTGGGACAGTATTCACATCGAATCATGTAGTACTGTATAGTACCGTACCTATTATAGGATTGGTCATGACCTTATTACCAATGCAGAGCAACAAATCCAAGACGCATTTGGAAACTTAGCCGCAAAGCCCACTTTATTCATAAAAAATGAGGCTAATTGCAGTCAGATACCCCAGGTCTAATTCCTCATTTTATCAGAATGACCTAATCATCACCCTGCCTTTTGATAAAATGTTATCATTCTTCCATTTTAGCTAATCTATGTCGTAGCAAGTACACACCAAAAACCACAATTCCTAAAGCACCTACATCAAACGGAGTTATTTGTTCCCCAAGAAAGATTCCAGCAAACATCACACCAAATACAGTTGTAGTTGAGTAAATCAGAATTGTCCTAATTGCGCCGAGAAAACGCAATGCAAGAACAAAAAAATAGTACCCAAGTCCTGTCACAAAAATTCCCATAAATAAAATGCTTGGAATATGTGCTACTTGAATATCAAAAGGAACTTGAAAAATTGTCACTAGTACCAATGCAAAAGGAATGCCAGCAAACGCCGATAATTGAGATATTCTCGTAGCTGAAGCTCTTCTACTGACAAATCGTGCAATGCTAATATCAACTGCATAAAATGCAGCAGCAAGTAAGATCAAAAAGTCTCCAAAAACTATTTTGTCTAATGTAAAATTATTTTCTTGTAGATCAAGACCCAAAGGAATGATCATGGCGCCCGCAAGAATCATTGAAAGTGGCAAGTATTCTTTTTTGTGTAGCCTTTCATGAAAAATCAAAATGGCAATAAGAATCACAAAGATAAATTCTGTATTACTTAGAATGGATGCATTAGAAGCTGTTGTATGTGTAAGACCAAAAAAGTTTGTTGCAGTAGCCGCAACTTCGGAAATGTCTAGGATCAAAATACAAATTAATGTCTTTTTGTCGAATTTTTTTATTGGTGTTTGATAACGCATCAATCATTGTAATAATTGTTAATTAACATACAAGTTCGTATGTAAATAATCGATAATAATTTTCTATTATATTTCTAGTTTTGATTATAATTATATGAAAAATATGATACATTTCTATGCATGACAATTTAAAATACAATTCAAACTAAACATGTCATGCTAATACTAGATCTTTTTATCTAAATTTTTATTCGATTCTTCTGTAAACAGCTTTGAATTCTTCTGCAAGTGTATATGCTATGTTTAACAAATGTGTAACCTCAATCATACTTGATTTATCTTTTGATAACTGTCTAAGAAGAGTCAAGGTTTTATTTGCTGTTTGAAGAGAAATGATCTCTTCTCTGCCTGCCCATGCCTTGAACACATCTGAAACATCAAGACATAGTTTTAGGATAAACTCCTCCCAGTCTTTTGTACTAATTGAAATCTTTACTACATTAGCTAATTCGCGGAATTCGTTTTTCCGATCAATTAGTAACATGTTTAGTGCTTTTTTGGATCTACTCATCTCAAAGTCCGGATGCTTTAGCATAACATAATTACAAGATAATGAAATTTAAAGCGCACTCTACAAACGTATCATTTTTTAATATGAAAGTTTGATTTATTTTAAATTTATTTAATGTTTTATAGCTTTTCTAAATATTAAAATAATAAAATCATAGTTTACCTTATAATTTTAATTTGTACTATCAAAGTATGACCTTTTCTGCATTAAAATTTTGGAGGGTTTTAGCTGAGTGAAAAAATTACCGATCTCAAAAGAAAGAAAATAACACAACTGCAAAGAACTGTGATTGGTGCAGTTGGAGGACTAGTTGGAGGATTTGCAATCTTTTTGATCATTTTTGGAATAGATGCCGAGCTTTCTGTAACGCCTGGAACATTTTACAAGATGGTTGGCATTCCTGTTGGGCTTTCTGATATTTCAGCTACAATATTTGGGCTTGTAGGCCATATGCTAACTGCATCTCTAATCGGAGCTGTATTTTGTTTTTGTTCAGGATTCCATCAAAGACTTAACATTAAGAGTTTGAGAAAAGGTGCATTTGCTGGTGGCATTACGGCAATTGCAGTTTATGCAATATTTTTTATCCCAATAACTTTGTTCGTAATGACTCCAGCATTAGAGTCACAGACAACAGACGAAGCAGGGTTAGTAACTACTCTAGCAAACATTGATTCAAAAAAACTAATTGAAAACATGAATATGATTTTAATTGGTTCCCTAGAAATGCACATTGTTTACGGAATAGTAATGGGAACATTTTGTGCAATGATGTTAAAAAAAGAATATGCAAGTATAGGAACAACATTCAATAATGTCCATGCAATAAAAATTACAATCATTGGAATTATTCTAGCCACATCTGCAATTGCCTTATACTATGTACTAATTCCTTCATATTCTCAAACATCGTTTGATCAAATAACATTATCTTCTGAATTAAATAAGATACAGGAAGGACTAACCTATTCTAAATTCCTCACTATGAATAGGCAAGAAAAATTGGATTTGGTTGCAAAAATGCCAAGTCATACAATTACTTTTATAATAAATGAGGCAACAAAATATGACACAATTTCATCAGACGGAATGGATGAGATTGTATCGCAAGTTCAATCAAATAATGAATTAAAATTCCTACAGATTGGAGGAATTCAAGGATTAAAGGGAAATAACGCAGAAGGAAAAGTGTATGTAATTGAAGCAGGAGATTCTATCTTCCTTAGATTTGAAAAGTTCAGTGTAACAAACGGTCCAGACTTGCATATTTTTCTTACAAAGTCTGGCGATATTAGTGCAGGTTTTGATGTTGGAGTGCTAAAAGCAAACAAAGGTGATCAAAATTATGAAATCACAGGAATTAACACAAACGAATACAGTATTGTGATAATCTCAAGCGATATCTTTGGACAGTATTATGCATCAGCTAAACTTGTAAAAATAGGAAAATAAAACTAGTTTTGTCCTTCTATTCCCATAAGAGTAAGTGTTGATCTAACATGAGGAAGTTTTCTTATCTTCCATGTTATTGTCTCACGAAGCGTTTCATTTTTTTGTGAATGTACTTTTGCTATTATGTCATATGCGCCAAAAGTTCCATGAACTTCCTTTACATTTTCCAAGTGTTTAAGGTCGTCTATGATTTCTTCTTCGTGTCCCAAATCACAGTTTATCAAAACATATGCATCAGCCATTTTCAAACACTCATGTAGCAGGCCAAATTTCACTTTCTAGCTCATGAATCGTTTTCTTTGAATCACTACCTAATTTTGATTTTTTTTGCTTTACCTTTTCCATACTATTTTTCTGTATTCATAATATATGAAGAACTATAAGTAAAAACTTAAAATTCATTTGAAATTATCAACAGAAATTGAATAAAAACATAGTAATTTTACTTTAACCTTAAATATTATTTTTGCAAATATCATGCTGACGAGGATTACTCTAACGGATCATGTCCTCTTAGAGTGATGCAGCGAAGTTAGAGGAAGGCCTTTGGCTTTGGATGCAAACGCTTCCTAACCTTCCAGGCAAGCGTAAATCCTCGTTCCTCGCTATCTTAGACCTAAAATAATCTAAAGTCTTCTTTGATTGTGTTTAATACAACATGAGTTATGGTGTTTTCCACATTTGGTTTTGATGATATTTTTTTTACAAATTCGCTGAGATCATCCCTTCCCTTGAATTTTGCAACAATGAATGTATCTGTTGTTCCTGTCACATCATATACTGCGCATATATTATCAATGCCCGCAAGTTCGTTTTCTATCTCAATAATTTTGTCCTTTTTTGCAACAACTTCAATTACTGCAGTAAGATTGAATCCAAGTTTTTCGTGATCAAGTATTGCCGTATATCCTTTGATTATCTTTTCAACTTCCAGTTTTTTTAGTCTTGATATGATGGTTACAGTTGATATTCCAAGTTTTAGTGCAAGCTGTCTTGAGGATTGCCGCGCATCAACTAACAAATGTTTTAGAATTTTTTGATCTAGCTTGTCTGGTATCAACAAACAAAATAAATTAAAAATGTATTTAAATATTGAAAAAATTATCTAATAAATGTACTATATTTTACCAAATTAATTACAAAATTTACACATATGACATGAATTAGAACTCAAATTTTAACAACTTGCCAGTTATCATCAACCCAAGCGCCAATTACTTTAACAGGAAGATTCCACGATTTTATGACAGAAACTGCATTTTTTATTTGTTCTACATGCTCTTCTTTTGAAACCGGATTTCCCGCACAGTCAAAATGGCCTGTTACTAAAATTACATCTGAATTATGTTTGTTTACTGAGATTAGTACCTTTGATTTTATTTGCTCTGCCTTTGCTGAATCAAAAAATAATTTATCAATTCCTGGTTCTGTTATTGTATCTACATACTTTGCACCATAATTACTTTGTAACCATTGATAAATTGGCATTTGAATTCTGCCATCCATACAACAAATTGATGTAGCAAACATTTTAGTCATAATTTAGCTTTGATTTTCTTTATTTTCTAAATAGTCCAGAATTGTTTTATGAAGCTCGGCTTTATGTTTACTAATTTCTCTTTGAATTTCAAATAATAATTCATGATACATTCTTTGGCCATATTTTTCATAAAAAGAAGTAGAATATTCCTGTTCCTTACTGCCAATAAACCAACCTAAGATAAAATCATGCTCATTTTCAGGACTCCATGATGCCTTTAGCATTGGATAGTACACTTCAAGAAAGCCTTTCAAGTCAAATGAGATCTGTTTAAGATCGTTTTTTATAAATTCCATAAATGTTCGTGTTGACATATCAAACTTTAATCATATTACCATAATTAAAATCAAAACTTTTACCAGCTATTCATATACGATATCTGTTCTTTTGTTAGTTTGTCTATTTTAATACCCATTGCTGCCAGTGCATCAACTGCAACCTGTCTGTCAATTTCTTGTGGTACCTTCATTACCTGATTTGGCAGTTTTTTGTGATTTTTTAAAATGTATAGAATAGAAAGTAACTGGTTTGAAAACGATTGTGCCATTACTTCTGGTGGATTTCCTTCAGTCGCAATCAAGTTTGCAGCCCTTCCTTTTGCGATAAGATACATTTTCTTACCATTATACAACACACATTCATCAAGATTAGGCCTTACCTCTCTTACAGATCTTGATTTTTTTAACAAAAACTGACTGTCAATTTCTACATCAAAATGTCCTACATTTCCAAGTATTGCGCAGTCTTTCATCTTTAGAATATGCTCTTTTCTAATTACACCAGCCATTCCAGTACATGTTACAAAAATATCGCCAATTCTTGCAGCCTGACTCATAGACATTACCTCAAATCCATCCATGTGAGCTTCTAATGCTTTGATAGGATCAACTTCTGTTACTATAACTTTAGAGCCCATGCCATGACATCTAGATGCAACTCCTTTTCCAACCCAGCCATACCCTACTACAACAACACGCTTTGATGCAAATAATAGATTCATTGCACGCAAATACCCATCTATAGTACTCTGTCCTGTTCCGTATCGGTTATCAAACATGTGTTTTGTATATGCATCATTTACTACAATGACTGGATAGCAAAGTAAACGATTTTTTTCCAAAGATTTTAGTCGTTTTGCTCCAGTAGTTGTTTCCTCTGTAGCGCCAAGAATCTTTAATGACTTGAATTTTTTGTTGTTGTGTACCATAATATTTAGATCGCCACCATCATCAGTCAAAATATTTGGCTTGTGATTTAGAACCTGTTCAATACACCAGTCATATTCTTTTTTTGTTTCAGCTGACCAAGCATAAACATGAATTCCATCCGAAGCTAAAAATGCTGCAACATCATCTTGAGTTGTTAGGGGATTTGCACAACAAGCTACGACACTTGCTCCAAGTTCCTTTACTCCTTTTAGTAGTACAGCTGTTTCTTTTGTTATCTGTAAGCAAAAACCCAAAGTTATATTTTTGAATGGCTGTGATTTTTTTAACCTAGAAATAGTATTATCAAGAATCTGCATGTGATTTCTTGCCCATTCATAGGAAAGTTTGCCTTTTTTTGCAAGTTTTATGTCTTTTACCTTGTATAACAAATCGTTAGTTTTTCTTGTAAAATCAATAATAAAGTATGTTCTACTATAATCATTACAATTTTTTGATCTATTTAACAAAAATTTGATACCATTCGATTATATACGACAAATAGTTTGCAATAGAAACATGGAAGAAGGTACCATAAAATGGTTCAACGCCACAAAGGGCTACGGATTTATCGCAAGAGAGTCTGGTGCAGACCTTTTTGTCCACAAAACTGAGGTTCAAGGAAACCTAAGAGAAGGGGATAAGGTGTCGTTTGAAACTGCAGAAGGTCCAAAAGGCCCGCATGCAAAAAATGTATCAAAGATTTAGTACGATTAAAGTAATTTTAAGAGTAACAATTTCCTTTGATTAAATTTTCATTTTTATTCTTTTTTGAATATTTTCATGTAATCATATATCCCAAATGCGATAAGAAAGTACATAAAATGAAATAGCATTTCAAGCGGATGACCCGTATAGTAGGAATCTTCAAGCTGAGTATACAAAAAAGTCGTATCTGCCACATACAATGAAATGACGCCAACAAAAACAAGTGTCCACATAAAATTTACTTTGCCTTTGAAAAACAAAACAACGCCCAATACCGCCGGAACCAATACGATTGCATCTGCTATTGGGTATCCAGCTAGCAGTGCAAACTCATAGTTGCTTAATTCTTCCTCTTCATTAAACACAACATAAAGACTTGATACTAAGACAATAACCGCAGCAAGAATAGCTAAGCCAAGTATCTCTTTTGTAATGCCCTCCTTTAAAATTTCTAAATATGAAATTACAAACATTAACAAAAAAGGATAGCCAACAAGATAGAATAGGTCCGCAGTTGAAGGAAATGGTTCTATTTTAAAATAAAGTTCTTGTAGCATCCAAGTCATTTCAGCAAAAAACCAGGATATTGCAAAACCTACCAATGCTATTAGTGCGCTACCATGTTTTCCTGATGAGCCTAATCGTTGGAGGACAATGATACTAACTACCAAAAGACTACCAGCTGCAGGAATATACATCAAATTCCCAACAATTACAGCAACATCTTCTCCAAAATAATTTGCAATTAAATTAATTACCGCAACAGAAATTACGACAAAAAAGATCTTTTGTATGCTTGAAATTTTCTGTGAGCTTGTCTGTAATTTTTTCATTTGTTTAATAATTTAATAAATTTTGTAAGATTTGTACCTTTAGTGCATTATTTGTAAATCATTGATTTTAACTACAATTATGAAATACAAAAATAGAAATGATTCAAAAACTGGCCTAGGCACAAAAGATGTCTAGTTTTGCACAATTTTCACACAGATAATACTCTGCTTCATTTGAAAATTGAATCTTTACAGTTTTTGGTCCATCATGCACACATTCTCTTTGTGGTAGATTTTCTGACATTAGTTAATGAATTAATTAATTTCAATTAGAGTGGATTAGTTTAAACTATTTGGCTATTTGCAGAAAAGTCAATTCAATTATCTAATGACGATTAGTAATCATAATTGTTAAAAAGAAAAACACAACCTCATAATTGATGCTAAAAATTATTTTATTACTATTATGTCCTTTTTTCCTTTTTACAGGCTCTGTGTTAGGTGATCCAGTTGGTTCTGTACCAACTATAAAAGATCAAAATTTTGTAATTGAGAGATATGTTACTGGAATAGAAAATAGTCCCACCACCATGGCGTTTGTTGGAAACGACATTTTGGTTTTACAAAAACATGATGGAAAGGTTCGTCTCATACGAGATGGCCATATTGACAAAGCCGTGCTTGATGTAAGTGTAACAAACATTGGTGAACAGGGAATGCTTGGCATAGCTACAGTAGATTCTACTGTTTATCTTTACTTTACAGAGTCAACAAGTGATGGTGGCGAACCGATTGCAAAACGAGTTTACAAATATGAGTGGAATGGCAATGAGCTAGTCAATCCAGTTTTGCTAAGAGATTTGCCACAAACAAGACCATATCATAATGGTGGTGCAATGGTTACCGGTCTTGATGATTCTGTTTATTTGATTTTAGGTGATGCTGGAAGATATGGGAAGCTACAAAATCACAAAACAGGTGAGCCAGATGATACTAGTGTAATTATGCGAATAGATAAAGAGAAACCATACTATGCGATGGGAATACGAAACAGCTTTGGTCTAGCAGTTGATCCTGTAACTGGTAATCTTTGGGATACAGAAAACGGCGATGATGATTTTGATGAGATAAATCTTGTAATGCCATATTTTAACAGCGGTTGGGAAGTGATTATGGGTCCTGCAACACAGGACGAGTTTTCTTTGTTGCCTGGCTATGAAGGATACGTGTACAGCGATCCTGAATTTAGCTGGCAAAAACCTGTTGCGCCAACTGCAATCACATTTGTAAATTCAGAACCACTTGCAAAATTCCAAAATAGCGTTTTTGTCGGTGATTGCATTTACGGTAATCTTTACAAGTTTGCGCTAAATTCAGACAGAACAGAATTTGTTTTTACGAATCCAGAGTTACAAGATAAAGTAGTAAACATGGACGAATCTCTGGATGATATAATTTTCGGAACAGATTTTGGTTGTATCACTGATCTTGAAGTTGGACCTGATGAGTTGTTGTATATTGTATCGCTTTCAGAGGGAACAATATTTAGAATGATTCCACAAAGTATGGCAACAACTAGTACTACGGAAGAAGACGGTGGTTGTCTTATAGCTACTGCAACATTTGGCTCAGAGCTTGCACCTCAAGTCCAATTCTTGCGTGAAATAAGAGATAATACTGTACTTTCAACTGTATCAGGCACATCATTTATGACTGCATTCAACTCATTCTACTATTCATTCTCGCCAGCAGTAGCTGATCTTGAAAGACAAAACCCAATGTTTAAGGAAACTGTAAAGATTGTAATATCCCCCCTACTATCATCGCTATCATTGCTACAGTATGTTGACATTGATTCAGAATCAGAGATGCTAGTATATGGGGCTGGAATTATTCTACTAAATATTGGAATGTACTTTGTAATGCCTTTAGTTGTAATTTCAAAATTAAAGAAAAAAATTAACAAAAAATAAAATATAATCTACAGCTGATTATGATACTCTTAAGTAATTGTTATGTCAATTACAATATATGCTTTTTATTGCCTTGATCAAGTTTAAGAAAAAAGCACGTGATGCAGCAGAGTATGGAAAATCAATCCTTGAAAATATGCCAAAGGGTGTAAAAATTATTGGAACATACTGGACTTTGGGAAAATACGATGCTGTGTGGATTTATGAAGCGCCATCAGAAAAGGACGCAATAAAACTTGGAATTGATGCAGGTGAGGTCATGCAAACACAAACACTTGTTGCAATACCAAGAGAAGAAGCAGTCAAGATGCTAGGAAAACTCTAGTTAAAGTAATCATCAAAGCTTTTTGGCTTTGGTTGTATGTATTTGGCATATCTTGTGATCAGGCTATAAATTCTGTAAAAATACCTGTTTTCCTTTAACCTTGGACCTATTTTATCCCAGAAATACCTAGCATGGATTTCTGAGAATCTTGAGTCGCTTATTACCAAAAATGACTTTTTTGATTTTGTTATTATTTCCAGTGTTTTTGGGCTAAATGCTTGCTCTGACTGGTTCCCAGCCCCAACCATTATTAATTCAGGCTTGGCTGTGCTAAAGTTCTGCAACAATTTTGGAACCAGTGTATCGTCTCTTACATCAAATCTTTCCAATGGTATTTTTTGCCAGCCTAGATCAAACATCTTCTCATTGATTTTGTTTATGATGTTGAGCTCTTTTTCTGGTGTGTCTGTAGTTGCCCTGACAATTCGTATCTTGCTACTCTGAGATTTTAGAAAAGAGTCAGCCACTTCTAGTGCCAAATCACAGTGTCTTCCTTTATCGTATGATACAACTACATTTGAGATTTCATTCTCAAAGTTGTTTCTAACTAAAACTCCTACAATGTCACATGTAGCAAGTGACATGAGTTTTCTATTATTTTTTAGATCATCAAAGTCTATAACAAGCAGATTGGTACCCTGCTCTTCAATTGTGGCAAGTATGGCCTCTGTCACATCATGTGATAATCTTATCAGATAACCGGTAGAATCACTATCGCCTAGTTCTTTTTTGAGATTTTCAAGCGTGTGCACTTCGTTATCTGCAATTTCTCTTGATGAAGATAATGGAAGCTGAATTGGTACATTTACAACATTAAGGTAGGAAATCTCTGCATCTTTTGCACCAGCTATAACATTTGCTATCTTTACTAAATTTTTAATTGATTTACCATTATAGTGAATTAGTATTCTATAGTTTTGACGTTTTTGCGGAATCTCATTTATGATTGATGGGGCATAGTGTTCTATCTCTTTTTTTGCAGTATGCATCTTGTAAAGTGTAAACCCAATCATTATCCAAATAACTGCAATAAGCCAACTTAGTGGATTAAAGATTAGCAGGTAAATTGCCAGCCCAATTTGTGTAAATACACCAATAATTGGAATCACAGGAAAGAATGGTGTTTTAAAACCATAATCTAATTTTGAGCCATAAAGCCTTCTAATTGTAATTGCAGCTATGTTGACCTGTATAAACAAGAAAAGAAACATTACACCCGCAGCTAATGCAATCTGCTCAAGTGGTAATGATGCAGCCATTATGATCATTACGATGCCAGAAATTATTGTAGCAAAGTATGGAGTGCGATAGTTTGTATGAATTGAACTAAATGTTTTAGGAAGGTTAAACTGCCTACCCATTGCAAACGCTACTCTACTTGATGAAAACGTCGTAGCGTTTAGTGCTGATAGTGTAGAAACAAATCCACCAACAAGTACCAGTATGGTTCCAAACGGAATGATATAGTCTGCAGCCTTTACTATTCCAAGTTCTTTGTTTTCCCCTATGAACTTCCATACTTCGGTTCCTATTTTTTGCGAGTCAACGCCGCCAAGAAATACAAATGTAAAAAGTATGTAGATGCCAACAACACCTGCAAGGGAAAGAAAAATTGCTTTTGGTATGTTTTTCTTGGGATTTTTTACCTCTTCACCTGTCTGTACAATTATTTCATATCCTTCAAACGCAATGAATGTGAGTGCCATGGCAATAAGTAGTCCGCCTGCACCATTTGGCATAAAGCTCTCAAAATTGATAGCCCAGTCATGTTCAACAAAAAAGGTGGCAATTAATCCAGCCACTATTAAAATTCCAATTATTGCAAGCTGAGAAAATGTAACGGCGTTTCCTATCTTTCCAGTTTCAGAAATCCCTCTGACGTTGACGTAGGTAAATAAAACAATGGAAAGAACTGCAATTAGCTTATCAATTCCAGCAAATTGCACAAGGCCAATAATTGTTAAAAAGTGACCCAAAAATGAACCAAACCCAACTGCATAGAGACTTCCTGCAATCATGTGGGCAAACCATGCCATCCAGCCGCTAATGAAGGCATTAGGACGAGGTAGGCCTTCTCTTATCCACTTGTATCCGCCTCCTGCTTCTGGCAAAGCAGAACCAAGCTCGGCATACACAAGTGCAGTAAAGAATGTTATAACACCATTTATCACAAAGACAATCATTAATGCAGGACCCGCCTCGTTCATTGCAGGTCCAACAAGAACGAAAATCGCACCGCCTATCATGGCTGCTATGCCTATCATTGTTATGTCAAGAAGCGAAAGGCTTCGTACTAGCTCTGAGCGTCGTTCAGCCATGAACCTAGAGCTAAAAAGATGTTATGAAAACTTATCTCTTAATGATATAGCCTAAAATCTAATTTTTCTAGAATCCAATTAGATCCTGTTTTAGTACAAATTGTATAGTCTAGCTAGTGCAAGTTTGTCAGCTGGTTTTACAGTGGCAATCTTTCCATCAACTTTGACCTCATAGGTTTCTGGATCAATTTCGATTTTTGGTGTGAGATTGTTGTATATCATATCTTTTTTGCCAATGTTTCTACAGTTTTTGACTGGAACTAGTTTCTTTTTTGTTGAGACTTTTCTTTCCAGTCCTTTTTCGATTGCAATCTTTGATGTAAATGTAAATGATGTGAAATATTTTGCAGAACCTAGTGCGCCAAACATGGGGCGATATGTGATTGGCTCTGTTGTAGGAATCGATGCATTAGGATCGCCCATAAGAGAATAGGCAATCATTCCTCCTTTGATTATCATCTTTGGTTTTATTCCAAAAAATTGCGGAGTCCAGATAACAATGTCTGCAAGCTTGCCTGACTCTAGTGAGCCAACATATTGAGAAATGCCGTGTGTTATTGCAGGGTTTATCGTATACTTTGCAAGATATCGTTTTACCCTGAAATTATCATTTCTGTCAGTATCTTCTGGAAGTTTTCCAGTCATTTTTTTCATTTTATCAGCAGTCTGCCAAGTTCTTGTTGTAACTTCACCAATTCTTCCCATGGCTTGACTGTCAGATGACATCATGCTTAGAACACCAAGGTCGTGCAAAACATCTTCAGCTGCTATTGTCTCTGCCCTGATTCGAGATTCTGCAAATGAAACATCTTCAGGAACAGATGGATTTAGGTGATGGCAGACCATCATCATGTCAAGATGCTCATTTAGTGTGTTTACGGTAAAGGGTCTTGTTGGGTTTGTAGACGATGGCAGGATGTTTTTTTTGCCAGCTATCTTCATGATATCTGGTGCATGTCCGCCGCCAGCTCCTTCTGTATGATACGTGTGAATTGTGCGTCCGGCAATGGCTGCTATGGTATCATCAACATAGCCACATTCGTTTAGTGTATCCGTATGAATTGCAACTTGGGTGTCTGTTTTGTCTGCAACTTTGAGGGCTGCATCAATTGTAGCAGGAGTCGTTCCCCAGTCCTCATGAAGCTTTAGTCCACATGCACCTGCCTCTATTTGCTCAATTAGTGCATCTTCTTTAGAGTCGTTTCCTTTTCCCAAAAATCCAAAATTGAGTGGGTATTCTTCTACTGCTTCTATCATTCTTTGAATATTCCATGCACCAGGAGTACATGTTGTTGCATTTGTTCCATCAGCAGGTCCGGTACCACCACCAATCATTGTAGTTGTTCCATTACAAATTGCATGGATTGCCTGTTGTGGAGAAATAAAATGGATGTGAGTGTCTACTGTGCCAGCTGTACAAATTGTATGCTCACCAGCTATTACTTCAGTATTTGATGAAATTATCATGTCAATATCATCCATGATGTTTGGATTTCCAGCATTTCCAATTTTTACAATTTTTCCGTCTTTGATTCCAATGTCAGCTTTTAAAATTCCAAGTATAGGATCTAAGACAATTGTATTTGTAATTACAAGATCAAGTGAATCATTTCTTTTTACGCCGGAGGCTTGACCCATGCCATCTCTTGCACTTTTTCCACCACCAAAGACGACCTCATCACCGTATCTTAGAAGATCCATTTCTATCTCGATTATCAGATCAGTATCTGCAAGCCTTATTCTGTCGCCTATAGTTGGCCCAAAAAGGTCAACGTATCTCTTTCTGGGGATCTCAAGAACCAAATCTATGCGCCTTTGAATCCTTTTTCTTTTGCCTTCTTGATGGCATCAGACCTTTTCTTTTCAAGCTCACCATTTACTAGTCCACTAAAACCAAAGACGATTTTTTTCCCACCATATTCAGTTAATGATACTTCTTTTGTCTCGCCAGGCTCAAATCTGACTGACGTGCCTGCTGGAATGTTTAGGTGACACCCATAAGCCTGCTGGCGTGGAAAAGAAAGTGCCTTGTTTGCCTCAAAAAAGTGTGCATGAGAGCCAACCTGTATCGGTCTGTCACCAGTATTGCTTACTTTGATTGTTACAGTTTTTCTGTTCTGGTTTGCAAGAATTGCTTTGTCTGAAAGAAAATACTCTCCTGGAATCACAAACATCACACTATTGGATCGTGGATTGTGACAAGCTTTGTCCCATCCTCAAAGGTTGCCTCAACCTGAATTGAATAGATTAGCTCTGAAACGCCTGGCAGCACATCATCTTTTGTCAATACCTTTCTCCCAGAGCTCATAAGCTCAGATACCGACTTGCCATCCCTCGCTCCTTCTAAAATATGGTCAGATATTATAGCAACAGATTCTGGGTGATTTAGCTTCAAACCTCTTGCCTTTCTTTTTCTTGCAAGCTCTGCTGCCAAAAAAATATGTAATTTTTCCATTTCACGTGGAGTAAGCATCATACGCAGATAGTATCTGGCTCTTGTATTTAATAATTTGAAAAATCATGTGTATTTCACGAAAATATATTTTCAACAACAAACTCAACCTAGTGTGTTAAAAATCACAAAAATCTCTGGAAATATTTTTACTGATAGAGAGTTAAAAAAAAGATTTGAGGCATTAGACAAGCAGAAAAAGTGTGAACGATTACATCTAACTCGTCAAGAGTTAGAAAAAACACGATTAAGAAAAAACACAGACAAAGGAACTGATGTTGGACTGACATTTAATGGTAACACAAAACTAAATCATGGCGATGTCTTGATTTTAGATGAAGATTTTATTCTAGTTGAACAAACCCCAGAAAAAGTGCTCTCAATTAAAATAAAACAAAACTCAAATCAAACAGAAGCACTCATCTTGCTTGGCCATATCATAGGTAATAGGCACAGGCCAATAGCAATTGATGCACAAACCATCATGTTTCCAATTCAGGCAGATTCAGAGGTTGAACTATTCAAGAACTTACTTGCAGAATTCCAAGATAACTTGGAGCTGAAAATTGAGGAAAGAGTATTTGTTCCACGAAAAGGAATGGATGTACATGAGCACTGATTTTTTTGAACAGCTTGGAATAATGCAGCTGTCTGATTCGTTTTTCCCATCCGGTCTTTATGCTACCTCAAATGGCCTTGAGATCCTAATTCATGATCGAAAAATAAAAACTGCCAACGAGCTAGGTGAACTGATAAAGATTTTCATAAAACAGCAAATTGGTCCTGCTGACTGTGTTGCCTTGTGCAATATCTATAATTTTATTGCAGAAAATGACTTTGAAAAAATAATTCAAGCAGACAAAATGCTATATTCAATGAAACTGGTAAAGGAAATAAGAGAAACATCAACAAGGTCTGGAATTCAGCTAATCAAGTGTATACAATCATTCAAAGATCAAAAAATCCTAAAACTTTATTCTGATTCTATAACAAAAGGAGAATCTACTGGCGTGTATCCTGTCTGCTTTGCAATTGCATCATACAGTCTTGGAGTAAAAAAAGAACACGCTGCAACGATGCTTCTTTATGGTTTTACAGTAGGGATGGTAGGGGCTGCGCTACGTATGGGAATAGTTGAGCACTTTGAAGCACAGAAAATAATAGATGATCTAAAAAATGAAATTGCAAACACTGTACAAAAAAATATCAACAAAAGTATTTCTGAAATGTGGCAGTTTGCACCAGAGATTGACATTGTACAAATTACCCATGAAAGACTAGCTGAAAAGATGTTTATCACTTAATTTATGAACCAAAATAGAATACCAAGAGTTGGAATCGGCGGGCCTGTAGGCTGTGGCAAAACCATGTTAATTGAAAGAGTGGTTCCAGTTCTTGCATCAAGTGGATACAGCGTCAGCATAATTTCAAACGACGTGATTTCAAAAGAGGACGCTAATAGAATGCGGCTAAATTTAGCAACAAAAAGAGGCCTTCTTCCAGAAAATCTAGTAGTTGGCCTTGCAACAGGTGGCTGCCCGCATACTGCAGTTCGTGAGGATCCTTCAATGAATCTGGCTGTAATTGAGGAAATGGAGACAAAACATCAAGAGCTTGACCTTATCATAATAGAAAGCGGCGGGGACAACATAACAACTACGTTTAGCCCCGCCTTGGCAGATTATTTTATCTACATAATAGATGTGGCGGGTGGCGACAAGTATCCAAGAAAAAGGGGACTGGGAATTGAGACTGCTGATCTTCTTGTTATAAACAAAATTGATCTTGCACCACTTGTAAACGCAAACTTGGAAGTAATGGAAAAAGACGCAAAGGCAGTAAGAGACAACAAACCATATGTTTTTGTTAATTGCAAAACCGACAAGGGAATTGATCAAGTAGCATCACACATAATGCATAATGTCTTGTTTGATGAGCCACCAAAAGCACAGCAGCTAAAAAGGTAGAAAAAATGCAAGATGTTGATTTTTTCACACCAGATAATCTGCCAACTGAGATTCTTGCATATGATTCTGAGGTAAAACAGCTTGGCGTTGGTTCTGTTGGCAAGCTAGGATATTTATCACTTGGATTAAAAAGAGACCCACATAGTGGAAAAACTATAGTACAAGAACAAAGTTCTCATGTTCCTTTACTGACACAGCGTGCTATTTACTATGAGACAGAGCTTCCTTCCATGGCATATCTTCAGATTGTTTCCCCATCAGGTGGGATACTGCAGGGTGACCGGTACAGGATGGATATCTCATTAAAAGAAAATGCGATAGCACATCTTACTACACAGGGTGCAACAAGACTATACAAGATGGATTCAAACTTTGCAACACAGCTAGTCAATGTAACGGTTGGCGCGAATTGTTATCTAGAGTTTATTCCAGACCAGATTATTCCATACAAGAACTCCAGATTCTATCAAAAAGTTTCACTTGATGTACATGAAAGCGCCTCAATGATTTACTCTGAAATCATTGTATCAGGGAGAACGGCAATGAACGAATCCTTTGAATATGATATTTGTTATCTAAAAACTGTAGCAAAAACTAAAGAAAATACTCGATTTGTAGACGTGGCAATGTTAGAGCCAAAAAAACAAAATCTCAATACTTTTGGCATACTTGGCAAGCAAACAGTTGTAGGCACTATATACATAATCACAAAAAGAGATTATGTGACAGAACTGTGTGAGAAAATCAACTCTGACCTGCAAAATACAGCAAAAACTTCCTTTGGAGCATCAATTCTCCCTCATGATTCAGGAATACTAGTCAGATTGACAGGCAATTCTGCTTCAGATATCAGGGATGCAGTTTACGAGGTTGTTAAAATGACAAGAAAAAAGATTCTAAATGCTCCATTTACTGGAATTAGAAAAAACTAAAATGTTATTAGCTAAATTAGGTAAAATCCTTTAATGCAAAATTTTTTTCTCCAGCTTGAAGGCTCTAGAGTTCAATCCACCATAAATGAAGAAATTTCAAACGTAATAGAAAGAATAACGCCTGAACTGCCACATAACACATTCATCACAGATATGGCAATCATTATGATTCTAGCAGCAATTGTAACTCTGGCCTTTTTTAAAATCAGGCAGCCATTGATCATAGGTTATTTGTTTACAGGAATGTTAATTGGTCCACTATCACCACTGTGGACCTTACTATTGCCAGCTGATCCTTTTGAAACTGGTGCCGGCACATTGGGGATATTATCTGATGTATCTGTTCTGAATGTTTTTGCTGAAATTGGCATTATTTTATTGCTTTTTGTAATAGGTATAGAGTTTCCATATTCAAAAATCCGTGCTATTGGAAAAACAGCAATAGGAATTGGAACGTTAGGTCTTTTCTCAACATTAGGCTTGGTATTTTTTGCATCATCAATGCTTGGACTTGGCTTTATGGACTCACTTTTTCTTTCTGCAGCGTTATCAATTAGTAGTACTGCAATACTGATAAAAATTTTTGAAGACACCGGCGTGATAAAAAGAGAATCATCAATTCTTGTTTTGGGAATTTTAATTGTTGAAGATGTAATTGCAGTCATTTTACTTGCCTCACTAGAATCAATCGCACTTGTAGATGCAGTATCTATTGAAAGCGTTGCAGTAGTATCAGCTGTTGCTACAGCATTAATCATTGGAACATTTACTATTGGAACAAAAATAGTGCCAAAACTAATTGACCGAGTTGCAAGTGCAGAAAACCGCGAGATCCTACTTCTTAGTGTTCTTGGCATTTGTTTTGGTTATGCATTATTTGCAAATGTTGTAGGATTATCTGTAGCAATTGGTGCATTTTTGGCAGGCGTTTTAGTGGCAGAATCAAAATCAGCCGAAGTCTCAAAGATAATCTCCAGTCCCATTAAGGACATGTTTGTTGCAATCTTTTTCGTATCTGTAGGCGCACTTATGGATATTAGCATGCTACAAAACTATATCGTAATTGCATTTGTATTGATTGCAGTTGCTATAGGAATGAAGTTTGGTGGAAACATGATTGGAAATCTATTATTTAGGCTAGACAAGGACAAATCACTACGTTCTGCATTTTCACTTGCAGCCCCCAGAGGCGAATTTTCAATTGTGAT
The DNA here is from genome assembly GCA_016871975.1 of Nitrososphaerota archaeon. Classification (GTDB taxonomy): domain Archaea; phylum Thermoproteota; class Nitrososphaeria; order Nitrososphaerales; family Nitrosopumilaceae; genus VHBM01. Next base: position 26,609 of record VHBM01000002.1, read on the forward strand.
TGTAAAGTCTGGTGTTGATCTTGGAGTTGTGAGTCCTTTTCTCTTTCCACTGATGGGAATGATTTCTATAATTACGGCATTTATCTCTCCATTTTTAATAAAAGCTGGAGATAAAGTAATTCCAAAACTTGCAAAGGCATGAGCTAATGTCAAATAATGAACTAGAGAGATTATTATCCAAAACACACAAAGAAATTACGACATTTACTTTTAACAAAACCGAGGTTCCTTGCATAATATTTCCTGAAAAAAAATTTGAAGCAATTTTGGGAAGAATAGCTGGAAGGCCAGTCTCTGTTGATACTAATCTTAACATTTTGCAAGACGGCCTCGGCCATGTCTTTGTTGAGATTAATCTAACATTTTCACTAGGTGATATTAGCGAAAAAATTTTGCTTTATGCAAACGAGTCATTAGAATTTTTTGAGCTTCTTGCAAAAACTGCGATGCTTGCCTTGTCTTCACCACCTGAGCTTGGCAAGGAAAATATCTTTATGATTCAGCTACCAAGGCCAGAAAAGGCAGTTAATGCACTTATAATAATAAAAAAAGGCCTAGCTGAAGGCAAAAAATAGAAACAAAATGGTGCGGTTGCCGGGATTTGAACCCGGGTCGCGGAATTGGCAATCCCGCATATTAACCAAGCTGTACTACAACCGCTTAATCGGTAAAGCCAAATATTCTCTATTAAACTGTAATGAATTTACTTGATTTTAATATGACATAAGATGTTGCACTAAAAATAAAATAAAAAATTAGAAAAAGTTGTTTTGTTTACTGACCTGCGACTACAGAGTAACTTACAGTAAATGGTTCAGTGTTTAGTGTGTGTACTGCGAGTGCATTACCAGCAAATTTCCATGTTCCAGCTGCGGATTCCTTGTCTACAAATGTTAATGCAAACTTTGTCGTGCCATCTGGAGTCCATATTGCCTGGCCTGCGTCTTCACCTTCTGCTAGTGGACCATGTAGTGCTACTAGCTGAATTGGCTCAGATGCAGAATATGTCAAAAGACCGCTGTATGTTTTGTCACTTGGTGGCAAAATTATTGCAAGCTGATGTGTCTCATGACCAACTCCTGGATCTACCATTGATGTGATTGTTCCAGTCTTTACTGTATCAGACATTTCTTTTTCCATATAGGAAACAGAATAGCTTACAGTAAATGGTTCAGTGTTTAGTGTGTGTACTGCGAGTGCATTACCTGTAAACATCCAGCTTCCCATAGCGGTTTCTGGATCAATAAAGGTAAGTGCAAACTTTGTCGTGCCATCTGGAGTCCATATTGCCTGGCCTGCGTCTTCACCTTCTGCTAATGGGCCATGTAGTGCTACTAGCTGAATTGGCTCGGATGCAGAATAGGAAAGTATTCCTTTGTATACATTGCTAGTTGGTGGCAAAATTATTGCAAGCTGATGTGTCTCATGACCAACTCCTGGATCTACCATTGATGTGATTGTTTCAGTGGTTGTTTTCCAGCCATGATCCATCTTTTTTTCCATTTTCTCTTCCATCTTTTCCTTCATCTTCTCTTCCATTTCTGGTGCAGCTTCTGGAGATTCCATTTCTTCTTCTACTGGAGCTTCTGGTTCCTCTTCAGGAGCTGTACCGCTCTTTACTTGTTGACGCATTTGTTCGCGTTCTGCTTCAGCATCAGGACCATTATTAGAGTCACAAATTTTATCTCCACAAATTCTTACTTGTGCAAATGCAGATGGAGCAGATTGTACTGCAAGTGATGTCGTTAGAAGTATTGTTATTGCAAACAATGTTACAAATTTTATGTGATTAACTTTTGTCATTAAAAAGCGATTTAATAGTTATACAATAAAAACGATCTGATCGCTTATCGTATTATCTAAGCATGGTTGCTAGAAATCTTGTTTACTAGTAAGCAACAAAGCTGACCATATCTTATCAATAATTTTTCCAAATCATAATCATAAAAACACAAACAACTCAAACCAGAATAAACATCTGGGACAAAATGGTTCATGCTTCCTTTAGAAAGGTAGTTGCCTTTGACCTATTATTTTTGGGTCTTGGCATAGCTATAGGAGCAGGAATCGGTGCATTCCTAGTAATCTAGGAATCAAATTTTTTTATTTTTGCTTAAGATTGTTTTTAATCCTGATTAATTCTATCAATGTGATGGACAAAAGACTCAAAGAAAAGATGGAACAAAAAATAAGCGAGACTTTTGAAAACATCGATGAAATAAAACAGATTGTCAAGTCGTTAGTTGTACTTTCTGATAATACAAACTCATTTGGATTTGGAGTTGTTATAGGAAGGCTGTATAACTCATTTTATTACCAATCAAGAAGGATTCTAAAAAGGGATCCAACAAAGGAGGAATTTCTGGAATTTTTGGATATACTAAAACAAAGACAACAAGAGTTTAGAAAAAAACTTAGATTATGATTTTTTTAATGGGATTACTTTGATAGTTGGGGTTCCAGATAATTTTACACATGCACTTTTTAGTGCCTTTTTTGCAGCATCAAGATGTTCCTTTTTTACAAACATCTCCATGACAACTTGACCTGCCTTTAGACGAGCTGCAAGACTTACTGCCTTTCCAAAGGCTCGACGCATTCCCTCTTGCAATCTGTCTGCTCCTGCTGTCGCAATCATTTTGTTTTCCCTTAAAAGAATGTGAGGATAAACACGTAATTTAGAAAAATAGCCTGTCTCGCCGGTGGTTTTTTCGATTAACTTGTTTGCTGCAAGCCTTGTTGATTCTAATGCCATATGGGTAACCTGAATTTTTTCATTTACTAAAAGCTGGACACAATAATCATAGTCTCCCATCTGCCCGCCATTGAACTTGGCTATTTTGATCTGGGGCTTTCCTTTAATGAACTCCTTTCTTGTATATGGCTGTCCATTTCCTCTTCGATAATTTGCACCGTGCATAATATTTCCAGCTATTCCGAGTCAAAGGCCCATATTTTAACGGTTAACCATACATAACAAAACTAGGACACAAATCCAATTCATCCTTATATGGAAAATATTATCAAATTTACCAAATGGAGCAAGATTCAGAACCTCAAGTAGAAGGCGTATTGGTAAAGGATCATACACTAATTATAAACAAGGAGATGAAAAACAGCCTTGAGCAAAAAGGCTATGGGGAAATAACACAGAAAAAATTTTTCCTAAAACCATTTGAATCGCTGTATCTGATGTATTGCGATAAGCTAAAGCTGGAAGGAAAAAAGAAGATTGATTTTGATACCTTGCTTCAAACATGTATAAAACAGGATGAGGATGCACTAACAAAGTTTCTAATTTACCGCGACCTGAGAACTCGAGGCTATATAGTCAAAGATGGCTTTGGCTTTGGCTCTGACTTTAGAGTATATGATAGAGGGCACTTTGGAGAAAAGGGCGCAAAATATTTGATATTTGGTTTTAATGAAGGCAGGCAAGAAAAGATAGGCCAGCTGCAAAAAAAGATTGAAGAGATTACCCATATGGGAAAAGAGCCAATCGTTGCAGTAATAGAAAGAAGAGGCGAGGTAATCTATTATAAAATTTCTAGAATAAATTTTCTTGAAAACAAAGAAAACACTGAGCTTGAAAGTTTTAATTTCTAACTTATCTTTGCAACCATTCTGCAGAATATTTTAAGAGGTTGCTTTTTGCAGCATATGCAAAATCATACACTTCCACAGTCTCTGTTTTGTTTTCCCACAGGTTTTCAAAATCCATGACTTTGGTCTCTACTCTACTTTTATCATTCCACGATGTAAAGACATCAATTGACTCAAAGTTTTTCTTTTCAGGATCAAATGTCTCATTTGATGTCCCAGTAAAGGCTACAACATCATCATTTTCGTCTCTGAAAACTCCAATATTTTCTGAAAAAGAACCATAGACTTTATCAGAGTTTGGTATTGCAATTTTTAGTTTCAGCTTGTCATTTGTTATCATGTTTTGAAGAATCTGAATCTTTTTTTCATCAACCCCATCAATCTTTAAAGATGATTTTCCGTTTTGGAATACTTGAACTAGCAAATTAAGATCATATGTTCGAAATCTGTGTCCTGTGACCATTCTAATTTTTGGCTCGTTTTCAATAAACTTTCTAAGGCCAAAATAAAAGTTGGTAAGACTTTTTACCGCAACATATTCTATTGCCCTGTCATATTCTATGCAATAGTAAAGACAGGGAATAAAAAATTCTGAGACAAGATCGTCTCTATCGGATCTATACTGTTCCTTTAATGCAATGTCCCGTAGTCCCACACATGACAAACGCATTTTTCTTATTTAAACAAGAACAAGAATCATCTGACTAATCTTTGATACGCATTCAATATATAGCGACAGAAAAGCTTTGCAAGTATGAACAAGACACTGATTGTCACACTGACAGCAATAGTACTGGTACTTGCATTTGCTATAACACTTGTACCGCAAGAAAAGCAGGCAACAGCACAAGAGACAACACCATTTCCTTCACGGGAAAAGATAATCTCTGTTACAGGAACTGCAACAACTTCAGTCGAGCCTGATCTTTTACGAGTTCAGTTTGGAGTAGAAACGCAGGAAAAGACAGCAAAAGAGGCACTTGAGGCAAACTCTAGTCAAATGACTGCAATTGTAGAAGCAATAAAAAAAATAGGCATAACAGAAGATGATCTTAGTACATCAAGCCTGAACATATACCCTGTCTATGACAGCTATCAAGACAAGCTAACTGGTAGATACACACAGGAGCTAATTGGATACCGTGTTTCAAACATCTTGATGGTAGAAACAAGTCAGCTCTTACTTGCAGCAGATATTATAGATTCTGCGGTTGCAGCAGGTGCAAACAGAGTTGATTCTGTGTACTTTACACTATCGCCAGAAAAACAGCTTGAGACAAATGATAACCTCCTTGCAAAAGCAGTCTTGAATGCAAAATCAAAGGCAGAAAAGGCACTGACCCCCCTTGATCATAAAATAATAGGCGTCAAGGCCATTTCCTTATCTGAATTTGGAATGCCTCCACCGATCCCATACTATGATAGTATGATGATGGCTGAGGGTGCAGCATTCAAGTCATCAACGCCAGTATTCTCATCAGACCAAGAAGTTTCTACCACAGCAAATGTGATATTTGTAATTGGTAGCAACTAACTCTTTTTTATTTTTAATAATCAATTTTTTTAATTCTTACCTGGCTTCCCTTTGTTTCAAGGAAGTGTCCTAGAAAATTCTTTAGCTGTTCTGCTATTCTGTACCCCAACGCACCTTCCAACATGCCTGTTTTTTCGATTATATCCGACAGCTCTGAGCTTATCTGAAGACTAAAAAAAGTCCATCCGGCCTTTGTAAATGGTTCACCTATCTCATATCCATCTTTAACATTGCAAATATTTTCAAGCTCTGTCATTGCTTTTTTTACTAGCTCTATTTCTTGGTCATATCTTCTGGTACTTAGCTCAAATAACGGCTTCATCTTTAACACATGAACATTAGCTACATTATAATCTAGTTCATTAGAATGTGAACCAGATTTTCAACTTTGATCTTATTTGATCACATAAAAATTATGAAAACTCTAGTTTATGATCTAAACTTTTTGATATCTGTATTATTAATCAAATATTTGACAAATTACATTACATTGCAAAAATGTCTGATTAATATTAGCCATAAATGGGTGTGGAATATTCTAAGATGATTAATTTCTACAAGTACCTAAAATGCCCTGACTGCCAGGAATCAGGCTTGTACTGCAAAAAGCATAAAGGCGAGGTAGAAAAAATACTGGCAGAAAATGGGCTAGTACATGGAAATTCTTGACGAGAAGGTTCACCTCTGGCTTGAAAGTACGAGGTTTGTAAAAGCCAAGTCCGGTGTGTATGTCCTTTATGATAAAAAACTAGAGGTAATTTACATTGGAGAAAGTGACAATCTTCAGAATGAATTTGCAAACTATGTTGACACAAACTTTGAGAACAATCCTTGTAAACAAAAAACGCATGCCTATCAAAGAACGTTTATGACAGATCCACACGAGAAAAAAATCCAGCTCTTAGATGAATACAAGAAAAAGCATGGAAATATTCCCTGCTGTAATCTTGACATTGACTCAATAATTGTCACTTAAGTACGTCACTCTGTCAAGACTAGATAAAAAATTCTTTAGATGTAAAACAAGACTTGTTTTGGTTTTTTTATCACGATTAATGGCTATGTCCGCAACCACAGGAATCATGACCCGAGTGAGTCTCTTGTTCCTTACCCACACATCTAGAACACTTGTTTGAGCCAGTAGGAGAAAAGAATCCAATCCCACACACTACACATTTCATACTTGTCATACATGAATTCACTTGTACCTGTATTTATCTGGTCTGATTATGATTAGCTAAACACAACCTTGCTATTTGTACCACAATAAAGTGCTCCCGCCGGGATTTGAACCCGGGATCACTGCCTTGAGAGGGCAGTATGCTTAGCCGGACTACACCACAGGAGCTCAAGGTAAGTGCCATAACTAATTCAATTTAAAGGAATGTTTTCACATTGAATTATTTGGTTAAAATAAGTAATTGATATCCTTTAAACAAAAATTCTCAAGTAATTTTTCTGTGGACATAAAAAAATTATTGTCAAATCTGGCAGGCGATTCTCCTGTTGGACTAGGTGGATGTCAAGCTCAAAAAAATAATTTTAGTTGCTGTGAATACAACGTTACAATTTTTGATAATACAAACGAAAATGACTTGGTAAAAGACGTAGATGGCCAGCTAATCAAAATTCATCATGGCTTGCTGTCAGGTGCAAGCTTGGATGCATTAATACAATATGATAACATGCAAATTCTTTTTGATGAGCAGTGGGAACTAAATACTGTTTTATCAAGTATCAAGGAAAAAAGAAACCACTTTTTTGATTCTTTTGCAAAAAGCTGTCTTGTTGATGCAACAATTTGCGCAACAAAAGCAAAAGATGGAATACAAAATAATGATCCATTTACATCATCATGGGTAAAGTGTGCAGCATATTTTATTGCCGATGCAATATTAGTACACAATCTTAGGCGGCCAAGTCCAGCACACATGCTTGAAGACATACGAAGATTTGAAAAAAATAGATTCAATGAAAACTTTACGATAGTAAATGAATGCATTGGAATTGAAAGGGCGACCTCTTCACTTCTTTTGAGAATGCTAAAATCAACAATAGGTTTTTCAGATATTGTTGAGACAAACAACCACTCAAAAATAATTCAAAAAAAATATGATTACTTTATTGAAAACTCGCTTTTCTCTGATTGCTATTTCTATCTAGGTTATATCAACAAAAGCAACATGATCAAAATCAAGCAAAGTCTGCATAGGAGACCTGAGCTGATTCATGTGTTAAAGGTGGCCTTTGATGTAGAAAGCGACATGGCAAAAATTGAAGCACAGGCAAGTACCTTACACCATACAGCAAACCAAATGCTGGCTATATTAAACGCGTAATTTTGACAGTATTTGAAAACTTTTAAAACCCCGACTGCGATCCACAAAGACATGGTAGATCAAGCTTGTGGATGCGAAGCCGATAGCGGCGATCCCGACTACGCATGTGATTGTGCTATGCAAGGTCATTGTATTTGCAGTCAAGATTGCAAATGCAAAACAGATGTATGCAAAGAAGCAGTCCGTGGACTACGTTAGAAAACTTTTCACTCTTTCTTTTTTGTAAAATCTAAAATGCTACTCTTTTTCTTCAAGGCCCCAAGACTTTACAAGTTCTTTTTGAAAATTATCTGCCTGTTTTTCATTTAATGGGTCTCCACAATTTTTGTGTGTTGGCACAACAGTCATTCCAGCCAGCTTGAATTCTACTTCATAGAGATGAACTTTGGAGCAGTCGCACATATTCTAGCAATTTTCTGCATCGCCTCTATATTTGCTTATTTGAAACCTTTAACTAGGGAAAATCACAAATTAGTTTTAGTTGAAGTCATTTCCTTTTGTTGTATCTTTACTTGTTGTTATGATAATAGGAGCAAGCGCACCAAATGCTTTTGCACAGTTTCAGTCTGGTGGAGTAAACAAGCCAGGTGACTGGTATGTTGGTGAAGGATTAAAGGTTGGAGATCAATTTAGTTACAGATTATGTTATGTAGACTATAAGGAATGTGCAGAATTTCAAATTGACTTTTGGATATCTGGAGAAAAAAAGACTGGAACTGAGGAAAAATGGCTTGCTCAGACTGTAATCTATGATGGAAATAAAATTGTCAAAGGTGAAATGGAGCTTGGTAAGGTTGCACCAGAACCAACTGGTGGTAGTACAGAATTATCAGTATATCGAGGTGCTTTCAAATCATCACTAGCATGGCTATCTGCATATGCAACAAACAGCCCTGGCGATGCAGTTAAAGGACCAAAAAAGTTTTCTGCTCCATCTTGGGGTAAAATTGGAAATATTGGCGGAGAACAAATTATCCCAACTGCACTTGAAACAATAACTGTACCTGAAGGAAAATTTGAAACTGTTGTGATTCAGTGGAAAACTGGTGGATACTTCAATAATGTCTGGATAGTAGATGAGTTTCCTTTTCCAATAAAGGCAAGTACTTGGGCACATGTTGCAGAAGGAATACCTCCACAAGAGTATAGATTTGAGCTTTTAGACTATAAACAAAATGTCAAAACGGATCCATTTTCTGGAATAGTTCCAACTCCTCTAGACCAAAGTACCGCAGGTTGTCCTAAAAACTATAGTCTTGTAGAAAAAAGGGGAAACACAAAACAATTTACAATGATAGTTGAGGTAAAATATGGGCCACCAAACCCTGTTCCTAGCTGCCAAATAGAGTGGTTTATCAATTTCAAAAACAAGTATGATGAGACAAAGTTCCTAAATCAGGTACACTATGATATCTTGGTAGTAGATGATAGCCTCAAGCCAATACGCTCAATTGCACAAGATGATGGAAGACAAAAGCTGTTTAGCGCATCAGGACAGGTTCAAACATTTACAATAGTAAAGGAAAAGCCAGGAACAGCACATTATGTAATATGGATATATGGAACAAATCCTGAACAAATCATTCCACCTGCAGAGGAGCTTGACTATTTCCAAGTAGATATTCCAATTTCAAGTAAATCTTCACAAACCCCTATAGGTACAACACTAAACATTCCAACTTGGATAAAGAACAATGCAAAATGGTGGTCAGCTGGCACAATTGGAGATTCTGACTTTATTTCAGGAATACAATACTTGATTAATCAAGGGATAATGAAAATTCCACAAACAACACTTGGTAGCAGCACCGGCTCAAACGTCATTCCAACTTGGGTAAAGAACAATGCAAAATGGTGGTCTGAAGGCACTATAGGTGATCAAGACTTTGTCTCAGGAATTCAATACTTGATAACAAACGGAATTTTAAAAATTAAACAATAAATTTCTCAAATTTGTTTATCAGCTTAAAGTGAAATGATTTGACTGGGCTTTTTAGCTATCCAAAACGTCACCTACGAAAGCTTGTAAAAGATGGAGACTATCTTGAGGCAATTGAATTTGGAAAAAACCTTGAAAAAAAACACTCTGATCCTGATCTATTATTTATGATTGCTAGCATATACTACCTCAACGGTGATGCACAAAACACACTGTTATATCTTGATAAGACATTGACACTAAACCAAAATGATACAGAGGCTCTTCTCATGAAGGCAAATCTGCATCTTTACTTAAAAGATAAAGAACAAGCAGCTGATTGTTGTGAGAGGCTGCGCAAAATTGATCCACAAAACAAGGAAATAGACGAAATACTAGACAAGCTGGAAAAATTATAGACTATTTAGCATTAGCTGAATTTGGATTAACTAGATAAACCTCGTCAAGCAACCAGTTACAAAACCTTGTTACCTTATCTGAAAATTTGCACCAAATATGCAACGAATGAGGTAAAATGTCAATTCTTCCTGAATCAAGAAAAACCTTGACGCCTTCTTTTCCCTCATACATGTAGGCATCTTCAGCTTTTACTTTGCCTAACATTTCTATTGCTTTTGATTTTATAATATCCCTGTTGATTGGAAATCTCTTTTTTTCCATATCAACAATTATGCTAAGATCCTGTGTCCCATACGAGTCAAAATCATAGATTTTTTCTTTTTTTGAAAAATTTACCAGTAACTTTACGTTATACTTTGTGCCTACCTGAGTGCCAATTTCTGTAATCTTTGTGTACGCCATTGCAGGATTTTTGTTTAACATGAATCTAATCTGGGGCAAATTAGACTTTAGCTCCTTTTTCAAACTAGCAGCTATTGCCTCAAAACTCATGATACAAAATTTTGCTAGTTGTCATATTCATTGATTTCTAAAATCTTTGGATTGGTTTTTTTATGCAGTCATTTCTTTAGATTCTGTGGCGCTACCAATAGATTTTGACAAATTACGTGTTGATGAAGCCTCAGAAAGGGCAAGCAGTGTTGAGGACTATAAGGTAACATGCATGGAATTTATCAAAGATATTTCTAGCGACTATCTTGAATGGGTTGATTACTACAAACTTCCTCAAGAAGAGGACAAAATACGCAGAGACGCGATTGCTGCTATAGTTGAGAGAACAAATGAATGGATAGCAAAGGTTGCCCAAACCATAAAGGGTGTTGATGTTGTCATGAATGATGGTGTTCAAAAAATGGCAGAAGCTACTGCTGGCAAGCCTTTCCAGATTGGTGTTTTTGTAAACAAAAAAGCCGGATATACTCAGGCAAATCCAGGACTCATAGACGTTAATGTAAAAGCGGCAGGAAGAGAAAGCAGAAAAACAAAACTTGGGTTTCACCACCTTGATCAGCGATTTCGAATAGAAACTACCGGAAAGGCATTTTTTGATGAAGGCTCAATACCGCAAGAAGAGTTTGACTTGATGGATGTAAACCTAAAACTTCATACAGAAGAATGCAAGCAGCGTGATGTTATTTCATTTACTGTAATTGTTTCTGAGATAAAAGATGGTTCTGAACTAGATAGAAGAGGAGTTACCACCATTGTTCATATTGTTTAGTTACCTACGACTTTAGATCTAATTGTATTTCAGCGAAAACCCTCAGGTCAAGTAATTTAACTACAATGATTGAAAATTCTGATATTGGCTGTCATAAATCAATCCTAGAAAGGTTGGCCATGTCAAAGCTTGAAGGAATGCCAGGAAAAATTTGTACTGCCGATGAATTTACAGGGAAAAAGGTAGTAGACAGAGAAGGAATAGCATATGGAAAGGTCAAGCATATTCACATACACCCAGAAACAATGACAGTGTCAGGTGTTACAATCCATGAGGGATTTAACAATGATTATTTTCTGTCAAATGAATATATTGACAAGTTTACAGAAAAATCGCTTTTACTAAACATCCCGCCAATTAGACCAAATGCCCATGTAGTTGATATTGATGGACACAAAATCGGCACTGTCAAAAGACTGCAAAGAAACCCACAAACATATGAGCTTGAATCACTTGAAATAGCGTCTGGCTTGATGAAAACAAAGATTGTTTCCAAATCACATGTTTGGGGTGTTGGCGAAAAAATCATTTTAGACATGACAAAAGAAGAATACAAGAATCTAAAATAAAATATCAATTTTTACATTATTTTTTTCCTACGAAGACTATTTTACGTTGTATGTAATGGTGTTACCATTTTATAATTGCACAATCTGCTCATGTTATTGTATGCAATTGAGACAAATTCACTAACAAAGGAATTTGACAAGGTAAGGGCAGTAGACAACATTTCATTTAAGGTAGATACAGGTGAGATCTTTGGTTTTCTTGGCCCAAACGGTGCAGGAAAAAGTACAACAATGATGATACTTACTACCCTTTTAAAACCAACATCAGGAAATGCATCAGTTTCAGGCTTTGATGTAGTTTCTCAGGCAACAAAGGTACGGCAAAACATTGGATATGTACAACAGGAAATTTCAGTAGATGAATTTCTCTCAGGAAGGGAAAATCTTCTCATTCAAGCCAGACTTAATCATGTTCCAAAGGATCAAGTGGAAAAAAGAATCGATGAGGTTTTAGATCTTGTAGAGCTAACCGACAAACAAAAAGACGCTGCGTTGACATATTCAGGTGGAATGCGAAAAAGACTCGATATTGCAGGCGGCTTGCTAAACAGACCCAAGGTACTGTTCTTAGATGAGCCAACAGTTGGGCTTGATATTCAAACAAGGCGCAAGATATGGGAGTATATTAAAAAAATACATGTGGAATTTGAGATGTCAATTTTTCTTAGTACCCATTACATGGAAGAAGCAGACCAACTCTGTGATAGAATTGCCATAATTGATTATGGCAAAATCCAAGCCAATGATACCCCAAAATCTATGAAAACTGCGCTAGGAAATTACAGCGTTACATTTACAATTAATGATCTAAACAAGAAAAGCAATTTTCTTGAGAAAATAAAAGAAATCGAATATGTAAAAGACATCACAATAAAAGATGAAAAAATAACTGTCTTTTCATCAAAAGAAGCAATAATGTATTCGATTTTTAATTTATCGTCAGGTCTTGGAATAGAAATCAACTCAATTACATTTACCCAGCCAACACTTGATGATGTTTTCATTGCATATACGGGCCATGATCTAAGAGATAATGTAGGAACCTACGATAGAAGAAAAGAGCACATAAAAATGAAAAGAATTAGAGCATGATCCAATCAGATACTTATACAATTTTTTGGAGGGAGCTAAAGCGATACCGAAAATCAAGAAGCGGTGTCTTGATACGATTGATCCAGCCTGCAATTTGGATTATAGTTATTGGAAACACGTTTGCTGGAACACAGCCATTGATTCAGTCTGTGGGATTTGAAGGGCAATACATTGAGTTTATGGCACCTGGCGTCATTATTCTTACTGCAATTTTTACCAGTATTTTTGGAGGTGTAAACACACTTTGGGACAGAAGATATGGATTTATGAATAAGGCACTGACAGCTCCTGTTTCTCGTTCTTCTATTGCCATTGGAAAAATGCTTGCAATATCACTAATTGCCGCAATCCAGTCTAGTCTAATTTTAGGAATTGCTCTTGCAATTGGTGTTGGCTTTCCAAATCCCTTGATGATTGCCCCAATCATGGCAATTGTAGTTTTGTTTTCTCTGGGATTTTCTGGAATATCTGTTGTAATTGCAGCTACGGCAAAATCTCAGGAAACGTTTTGGGGTGTGATCAACTTTCTTGGCATGCCGCTGTTTATGTTAAGTCCAGCACTTTTCCCATTAGAGCTTTTACCTGACTGGCTTGCAGCAGCTGCCAGACTAAATCCTGTAACTTACACCGTACTTTTGGTGCGGGAAATGATGACTGGTGTTACAGAAGGGGTATCAACTATTTTGAGTATAGGAGTAATTGCAATATTTGTGGCTGTGATGGTAGGATTGGCCAGCTATGTATTCACACGTGAAGTGAACAAGCCATTTTAATTCACCCAAAATTGACAAAAACTGCAATAATTCCTAACTAGGGTGATCTTTTTTGAACCTTGAAACTCATTTGTGTTGAAGGTAATACTGTCCCTAGCTGTAATTGTCTCATTTATCTTACTAGCTGGAACTATGCAAGTAGCATTTTCGGCAACAGGCTCACACCCATTTATTTTAAAATGGGGCGGCTCTGGATTAACAGAACCTGGATTTTTTTCGTTACCTCAAAAAGCAGCGGTAGATAGTGAAGGAAATGTCTATGTCACAGATCTTGGAAATAAACGAGTTCAAAAATTTGATAATGATGGAGTTTTTGTGGCAGCATGGGGAAACAACAATGAAAACGTAGAATTTGCAGAACCAACCGGTATTGCAGTGTACGATGATCTGGTTTTTGTTGTAGACGGCAAACTAGGCACTGTACAAAAATTTGATTCAATTGGTAATCTTGTTGCAAAATGGGGAAGTGTTGGCAAAGAAAAAGGACAATTTACAAAACCAAATGGAATAGCTGTAAGTAAAGATGGGCTTGTCTATGTGGCAGATACTGAAAATCACAGAGTCCAAAAATTCACATTGGATGGCAAGTATATTTCAGAATTTTATCCAGGTGATAGTAAATACAGTAAGGACTTGCCAGTAGATATTGCAATTGACAAGGATGGAAATATCTATGTGTCAGATCCGTATCTTAACAAGATTACAAAATATGACTATGAAGAAAGTTTCATAAAAAAATTTGGTCCTAATGTTGGGGGGTATCCAATGACCCCATATGGAATTTCAACAGATCTGGAGGGTAATGTTTATGCAGCTGATGGTTCTCGTGACAGAATCTTATACTTGAACAAGGAAGGTGCCACAATAACAATTTTTGGCAGCACAGGTATTGGCAATGGTCAGTTCAAGGTACCACTTGATGTTGCAATGGATCCACAAGGACATTTGTTTGTAGTTGACTCAAACGGTCATAGAATTCAAAAGTTTGATACGCCAACCACTACAAAAATAGTAGAACCAATAATTGAAGAGGCCCAACCAGTACAAAAAACACAACCATTAACAACAGTCAACCCCGTTCCAAATGATTTTACAAAACCACTAATCATTGCGCCAAATGACATGTTAGTTGAAGCAATAGGAGGATTAACTCCAATCTCAATTGGCAAGGCAACTGCCACAGATGAAAGCGGAATCCAGTCACTTGTTAGCAATGCACCATCACAATTTCCCTTAGGATCTACTACCATTATTTGGACTGCCATAGATGGTGCAGGAAATGTTGGCATAGCTACCCAGACAATTACCGTAGTTGATACAATCCCACCAGTACTTTCTTCCCTACCTGACTTGGTAGTCGAATCATCAAACTCAAAGAAAACAGTTGAATTAACAATGCCAGATGTAAAGGATACGGTAGGAGTTCTTTCTCTAACAAACGATGCACCTGAAGTATTCCAATTAGGTGAAACCATAGTCACTTGGACTGCAACTGACGTAGCAAAAAATTCTGCTATCACAACTCAAAAAGTGACCATAGTTGATACCATTCCACCAACAATTACTGCACCAAAAGATGTTGTGGTCGAGGCTACAAGTTTTAATGAAAATGTTGTAGAATTAGGAGAAGCAATCGTTGTTGATAATGGCAAGATCCTATCAATAACAAATGATGCGCCTCTTTCCTTTAGCATTGGTGATACAACAATTACATGGATGACATCAGATGAGGCAGGAAACGTTGCAACTGCTACTCAAAAGATCTCAGTAATTGATACAACAACACCACAAATCACTCCGCCTGAAAACATAGTTTTTGAAGCTACATCTGTTGATGAAAATATAGTAAAACTAGTAGCACCGTCCGTGATTGATGTACAACCAGTAATAATTCAAAATGATGCACCACTAGTGTTTTCATTAGGAGACACAGTTGTAACATGGATGGCAACCGATTCTTCTGGCAATTTAGCAACTGCTACTCAAACTGTTACAGTTGTAGATACAACGGTACCAAAAGTTACACCACCTAGTGATGTTACAGTAGAAGCTATAGGATTAGAAAATAATGTCATTAATCTGGGTGATCTTTCAGTTGAAGACATTACAGGTGTGGCAGCAATAACACATAATGCACCTGAATATTTCCCATTGGGAACAACTATTGTAACTTGGATTGTGACAGACAATTATGGAAACACCATAACCGCTGATCAAAAAGTAACTGTAGTTGATACAACGGCGCCAACAATAGATGCACCAAATGATGTAATTTCAGAAGCTACCTCTTTAGAAGAAAACTATGTTGAGCTTGGAGAACCAAAAATTAAGGATATCATCGGTATTGAATCTATAACAAACGATGCATCCGAAGTTTTTTCATTAGGAATGACTACAGTCACATGGACTGTCGCAGATACTTCAGGAAACACAGCATCTGATACACAAATAATAACAGTTCATGACACAACTGCACCTGTTCTTAGTATTCCTGAAAACATAACTGTAGAAGCCACAGGGGCATCAGGAATGTCTGTTGCCATAGGTGAAGCAACTGCCACTGATACAATCAAAGTGAACTCTATTACTAATAACGCACCTCAAACCTTCTCACTTGGAGAAACAACGGTTACTTGGACTGCGATAGATTCTTTTGGAAATGTAGCAACCGCAGACCAGACAATATCTGTAGTTGACACCACCGTTCCAACAATAACTCCGCCAGCAGATATCACCTTTGAGGCTCAGAGTCCAACATCCAATCAAATTTCTATTGGTATTGCAACAGCAGAGGATATCGTAGGAGTTGCCTTGATCGAAGTAGACGCCCCAGCAGCATTCCAATTAGGTGATACTATAGTAACCTGGACTGCAACAGATTCTTCTGGCAATTCAGCAACTGCCACGCAAAAGATAACTGTGGTTGATACAACTGAACCAGTACTAACTCCTCCAGAGTCATTACAAGTAGAAGCAACTTCTGAACTTGAAACAGCAGTATCACTTGGTGATGCTACTGCAACTGATCATATCGAAGTAGCATCAATAACAAACAATGCTCCAAATACATTCCCATTAGGTGAAACCATAGTCACTTGGACTGCAACCGATTCTTCTGGTAACTTGGCAACTGTCACACAAACCATTACAGTTGTAGATACAACTGCACCAACAATAGAATCATTACCACTTATTACAGTAGAAGCGGCAAATAAAGATCAAAATTATGTAGAACTTGGCACAATCGTAGCAACTGATCTAGTAGGAGTTGCATCAATAACAAACGATGCACCAGAAGTTTTTCCATTTGGCTTAACCACAATAACTTGGACAGTTAAAGACAAAGTTGGAAATAGTGCCAATGCAACACAACAGGTTTCTATTATAGATACAACAGTACCTAGCATTGTAGCACCAGATAATCTGGTAATAGAGGCTGTTTCAGCTGATAACAACACTGTAGATTTGGGTAATGCTATAGTTGCAGATGGAGTAGAAGTAGCATCAATAACAAACAATGCTCCAAATACATTCCCATTAGGTGAAACCATAGTCACTTGGACTGCAACCGATTCTTCTGGTAACTTGGCAACTGTCACACAAACCATTACAGTTGTAGATACAACTGCACCAACAATAGAATCATTACCACTTATTACAGTAGAAGC
>VHBM01000003.1 GCA_016871975.1 Nitrososphaerota archaeon
TCTTTGTGAATTGGAAATTTTTACCTTTCTTAAGCCTTTCTCAGTTTGTGATAATTATCTTCATCGCACTCTCGCCGCTGTGTGCATGATCAAAGGCTTTTTGTGAATCAAAAATAGAGTATCTGTGAGTGATTAGCTTGCTAACAGGAGTCTTTGCAGATTCGATTAGCTTTAGTGATTCTTTTGTATCAATATCAGATGCTGCATAACTTGTTACAAGTGTAATTTCTTTTGAATAAATGACACTCATGTCAAGTGAAATTGTTGCGCCTTTTGATGGAACGCCAAACAATACAATCCAGCCGCCACGCCTTACATAATTTACTGAATCAAGCAGTGCTTGTAGGTTTCCTGTTGCAATAATTGCAACATCAACTCCTCTTCCGTTTGTTTCATCAAGAATTGTTTTTTTTGCATCGTCAGCTGGCTTGAATGTCTTTGTTATTCCAAACTTTTTTGCAAAATCCAACCTAAAATCATTTACATCAAAACAAAATATTTTGCCAGCATTGCTTGCCTTTGCAAGCATTACATGCATCATGCCTGTTGCGCCAACGCCAAACACTGCAACAGAGTCTCCTTTGTAAAAGTCAAATTTTTTCCAAGCCCTGACACAACATGCGAGGGGTTCTATCATTGCTGCCTCTTCAAATGAGATAGAATCTGGAATCTTGAGAACACCGCCATGTACAACATTCCAAGCTGGCACTACAAACTGCTCTGATAACCCACATGGCGAGAGGTTTGTCTCATAATATTTTTCACACATTGTTTCATTTCCATGAAGACAATAATGACAAGAGTAGCATGGCACATGATGATGCACAAAAACCCTGTCGCCTTTTTTAAAACCTGATACGCCTTGTCCTACTTCTGTGATAACACCTGATGGTTCATGACCAAGCTTCATTGATGGCTGGCCATAACTTCCAAAGACTTTTTCGACATCAGAGCCGCAAATCCCGCAGGCATGCATTTTGACTAAAATCTCGCCTCGCTCTAGCTGTGGCTTTTCAATATCTTCTAATGCTACCTGTGATGGGCCCTTTACAACTGCAGCCTTCATAATAAATTCAGTTTTTTTGCTAAATTATAGAGCTTTCAGTTATACGCCTAGTATCTTTTTTAGCATCATGCGGTAGTCTACGTCACTTTTTTCGCTTCCTGGCGAAGGCAGTGAGAATACCAGTGGTGTTGACTTTTCTGCTCTTAGTGTGGTTAGCTTGCCAGTAATTGGGTTTGACATGTCATCACTTACAAGAATTAATCCAACACCAGGATCTGCAGTAAGCTGTTTTATCTCATCATATGCTTTTTCTGGCGAATCAACGACTTTGCCTTGGACGCCTGCAAGCTGGAAGCTTGTGACAAAAACTCTGCTTCCAACAGTTACAATTTTCACAAAAATCGTTTTTGATATGGGCATTTAATTCTTTTTAAAAATAATTCTTTTCAGTTCATGGTTTTGTAGAAAAAAACTATTAGCATTTGGTATTATGAGATAACCAAATCATCAAATTAAAAAACATGTGACAATCACATCTTATGTGATAAAACCGCTGGATAAAACACTAGAAGCGTTTCAGAACATAGAGGATACAATAGCAGACATCAAAACACAACGAAATGTTATGATCGATGAGATTACGATTGCAGATTATGATAAAATACTGATTAGCTTGGAAAAGGCATCAGAAAACCTAGTCAATGCGATTGTGATATTTCAGAGATATGAAAAGTCGTTGTAAAAGATTCAATTGTTCCCAAGTAATTGCAGTTTTTACACAGATAAAACACAGTTCCATTTGAGTGACTCACAAACTTTTGTGGTTCTGCTTTTGGGCAGTTTGGCCTTCTAAAATTATGTCTTGTGTTCATGTTTTCCTTATTACAAAATTAGTATAAAAACGCGTTTCTTTGTATCAACTCCTAAAAATGGCAGAAGTCTTAGGCTAAACGTCTATCCAAAATTTTATTTCTAAAAATCCAAACCTTGATTTAGTTTGGATTTTACACTAGAATAATGGAACAAATTGACAAGCAAAAAGATGTGTATCTTTTTGTCCATGGAAGATTTGACTTGATGCAAAAATCAACTGATGCACTGGTTGCAAACGGATTTGCAAAAGATAAGATAATTTCTGCAATGCCAAACAAGGTTGGAAATGTAGGAGATTACATGGCAATGCTTTGGATGCCGCCAAACCCTGATCATATAAAAATTCAGAAAATTACCAAAGTTGTAGATGTGCCGCCTGAGGGAATGATTGGACTGTGGAAGGGCGTATCAAAAGAGGATCTTTTTACAGTAAAACTGTAAGCTAAAAGTCCATTGCGAGACTAGAGATAAAATCAACAAACTCGTCATCTGAGAACTTTATAATTTCTGCCTTGTTTTCTTTTTGTGCAAGTTTAACAGACTTTAGATGATAACATTCACTTTTGCCTTCCATTTTGCCAAAGTAATAGCTAGCACATGAGCAATAGTCAGCATCTGGGTCAAGCCAGTACTCTTTTTCTTTTCCAACTACAGTCCAGATTTTTCTTTGGCTTGGCTCAAAGACATGCAGCTTGACACGATTTTCAGATATTGTGGAATCGATTTTTTCGCTACTCACAAGGATTTAATTTAAAATCACTGGTATATTTTTGATGGTTCAAGTAAAGATAGTTCCATCACATCCTGCACTAATTATAGAAGGGAAAAATCGGTCTTTGGTTGTAACAGATCTGCATATTGGTTTTGAGGCTAATTTGGCTGCAAATGACATCTTTGTTGGAAAAAACACTACAGTAAATGAGACAATTTCAGAGCTTGAGAAAATAATTGAAAATACTAGAGCGGATTCTTTGATACTTTTAGGCGATGTAAAATCAAGCATAAAGTCGATTTCAAAAAACGAGTGGGACGAGATTCCTTTGTTTTTTAATAAAATAAAGGAAAAATGCGACGTTACACTAGTTCCTGGGAATCATGATGGAAATATCCAGAAATTAGTTCCTGATGGAGTAAGTATGATTAGCTCAACTGGTTTGGTTATAGAAAACATGTTACTTACACATGGTCATACCATGCCGTCTGAGAATTTTTCACATGTTGATAAGATAATCATGGGACATGTTCATCCAGTATTTTTTGATGAAGACTCTGTTTTAAATGGAAATAGAGTATGGGTTACAATAAAGACAGAAAAAGAGAAAGTGTTTCCTTCTGCATCAGGTGAGCTTGAGATCCTAGTTGTTCCATCATTTAACAAGTACTTTTATGCAACATACAAAAGGCAATACAAAAGATCAATTTCACCAATCATAGAAAAGACAAAAGATGCATTATCTGCAAAAATTCTTACACTTGATGGAACGATAATTGGTGATGAGTCTATACTAAAGCAGGTATTTTAGTTAATGGTATTGTATGGCTCAAGTGGCTCTTTTGTTGTCTCATTTTTCTGCAGCCACTCTAGTGTCTTGACAAAAGAATCTGCAAGCTCTGGCGTTGTAAGAACAGGTATTCCAAGCTCAACTGCCTTGCGCCTAATCTGATATTCATCATAAAGCATCCCAACGTATTTTTCTAGAGTCGATGTGCTTGGAATGTTTATTATAAAATTGATCTTTCGCTCATACAATAAGTCAGCAATGTTTGGTTTTCGCTGTGGCTCACTAATTTTGTGAACAATTTCAACATCGCCAATTTTTTCAGAGAAAAATTCTGCGGTGTGCTCTGTTGCAAGGATTTTAAACCCAAGGTGTCTTAGCGCTGCAACAGTTGGCAAAAGCTTTTCTTTATTTTCTGCCCCACCTATTGTAATTAGTGCAGTTCCTTTAGTTGGCAGATTATACCCAACAGAAATCAATCCCTTTGATAGCGCATCATAAAAGCTAACTCCAAAACATGCAGCCTCACCAGTTGATTGCATCTCAACTCCTAGTACCATGTCTGCGCCTTCAAGCTGCATAAATGAAAACTGTGGTACTTTGATTCCATAGGTATGGATTTTTTTCCACATATCATGCGGTAATTTAGGAAGATCTTTTCCTAAAATTGCACGAGATGCAAGACTAATCAAATTAACTTTTACTAGCTTTGAAACAAAAGGCATAGAACGTGATGCACGAATGTTTAGCTCAATTACATAAACATGGCCGTCATTTATCAAAAACTGCAAATTAAACGGACCCTTTATGTGAAATGCCTTTGCAATTTTATCGGTATAGTCTGTTATTGTTTCAATTATCTTGTTGTTTAGTCTCCATGGAGGAATGCACATCATTGCATCACCAGAGTGAACACCTGCAGACTCGATGTGCTCAACTATGGCACCAATTATGACATGTTTTCCATCACAGATTCCATCAACGTCAACTTCGAGTGAGTTTAGCATGAACTTTGATATCACAACTGGATGATCAGGTGATACTATTGCAGCCTCACTAACATACTGTTTTAGCTCCTCTTGTGACCAAACAACCTTCATTGCAGCACCACTTAGAACATAAGATGGCCTTACAATCACAGGATATCCTACCTCCTGTGCAAAGTTTTTTGCCTCACCAATTTTTGAAAATTCCTGCCATGGCGGCTGTTTTATGTGAAGCTGGTCAAGTATGCTGCTAAACTTGGAACGGTTTTCTGCCCTATCAACGTCTTCTGCACTTGTCCCAAGTAGATGAATTCCGCTTTTTGCAAGCTTTGGGGTTAGGTTGTTTGCAGTCTGGCCACCAACTGATGTAACTATGCCTTTAGTTTTCTCAAACTCTGTAATGTCTAGTATTCTCTCATGTGTGAGCTCTTCAAAGTAAAGCCTCTGGCAAATATCATAGTCTGTTGATACGGTTTCAGGATTACAGTTTACAACAGCTACGTTTTTTTCGCCATTTTCCTGCAGACCCCAGACCATGTTTACTGTTCCCCAGTCAAACTCGACGCTGCTTCCTATCCTATATGGCCCTGCGCCAAGAACCATGACTCCCCGCTCTTTTTGCGTAACTTCCAAGTCATTTTTGTTTCCGCCATATGTCAGGTAAAGATAGTTTGTCTTTGCAGGCCACTCTGCAGCTAGTGTATCGATTTGCTTTACAACTGGAATAATTCCAAGCTCTTTTCGCGTTTTCCTGATTTCTGATTCTTCTTTATTTTTTGCACGTGCAATTTGTCTGTCAGAGAATCCAAACTTTTTTGCCCGTGATAGCAATTGTGCATTAAGATCTTTTTCTTTAAGATCTTTTTCTATTTCAACAATGTTTTTTATTTTTTCAATGTACCATGGATCAATATCTGACAGTTTGTAGATTTTCTCAACACTCATTCCCTTTCGCAGTGCTGCCGCTACATAGTACAGTATTAGATCATCTGGTTTTGAAAGATGTTCTTCAATTTCTTCTTCGTCGTATGTTTTTCCATTGAGTCTATTCAGTACCAGTCCATCGTTTCCAATCTCTAGCATCCTGATTGCCTTTTGTAATGATTCTTCAAAGCATCGTCCTATTGCCATTACTTCTCCCACAGACTTCATTGTAGGTCCTAGTTTGCGATTTGCAAGCTCGAATTTTCCAAAATCCCACCGGGGGTGCTTGCAGACAATATAGTCAAGTGATGGCTCAAAACATGCAGTTGTGGATTTTGTAATTCGGTTTACAAGCTCTGGCAGGGTATAGCCAAGGCCAATTTTTGCAGACATGTATGCAAGTGGATATCCTGTTGCTTTTGATGCAAGTGCAGATGAGCGAGAAAGCCTTGGATTGATTTCAATTGCAGCAAATTTATCAGAATCTGTATCTAGTGCAAACTGGATGTTGCATTCGCCAACTATTCCAACATGTTTTGTTGCTTTTAGTGCAGCAGTACGCAAAACATGGTATTCGCGATTATCAATTGTCTGAGATGGTGCAACTACGATATTATCACCAGTATGAACCTTCATTGAAAGAACATTTTCCATGTTGCAAACAATGACATTATTTCCAGAGTAGTCCTGCATTACCTCATATTCTATTTGCTTCCAGCTTCCAACATATTCTTCAATTAAAATTTGGCCTACCATGCTTGCAGAAAGACCACGCCCTGCAATCTCGTGTAGCTCGATTTCATTATACGCAACACCTCCACCTTTTCCGCCAAGGGTATAAGCCACCCTCACAATTACAGGATAGCCAATCTCATTTGCAACAGCTTTTGCATCCTCAAATGAACGAACTGTCTTGCTTTTTAGAACTGGAATGCCACATTCAATCATAGAGTCTTTGAAAAGCTGCCTGTCCTCTGTTGCCTTTATTCCAAGAATTTGTGTGCCAAGTACTTTGACTCCATATTTTTTTAGTATTCCAAGTTCGTCTAGCTTTACTCCACAGTTTAGTGCAGTCTGGCCCCCAAATCCAAGCATCAGTCCATCTGGCCTTTCTTTTTCAATTATTGATTCAACATACTGTGGATTTACTGGAAGCAAGTATACCTTGTCTGCAAACCTTGTGTCTGTTTGAATTGTTGCAATGTTTGGATTAATTAGAATACTTTTCAGTCCATCTTCGCGAATTGCCTTGAGGCATTGGCTACCGGAGTAGTCGAATTGACGGTAGTTTAGCTACTTTCGCCAGCTTCTCCGATTTTTATTGCCCCACTTCCAAGAACTAGAATCTTTTTTAGCGATTCAGCTTTTGGCAGCTCTGCCCTCCTCCATTAGATGTTTCAGCTCTTCAAAAACAAACTCACAATCATAAGGTCCAGGTGATGCTTCTGGATGAAACTGTACTGCGATGATTTTTTTCTTTTTGTGTTTTATCCCTTCTACAGTTTTATCATCGGCGTTTGTAAACCATAATTTGAAATTTGATTTTTTAAGCGATTTTGGGTCAATGCAATAGCCATGGTTTTGGCTTGTAACGTACACCTGCTTGTTTTCAAGGTTAATGCAAGGCTTGTTTTGCCCACGATGGCCATATTTTAGCTTGTAAGTTTTTGCGTTTCCCGCAAGGCCTAGTATTTGTGCGCCAAGGCAAATCCCAAGTGTTGGGACGTTTTTTGAGATAAGTGATTTTGCAGTCTTGATTGTTTCTTTGCACTTTTTTGGATCACCAGGGCCGTTGCTAATTACAACACCTTTTGGGTTATAGGACAAAATTTTTTCAATTGTGGTATTCCATGGAACCTTGATTGCCTTGTATCCAATTTTTCTAACGTTTCGAATAATTGCATTTTTTACGCCAGTATCAATTACTACAACAGATTTGGGCTCGTTTCCAAAAACTTGATCATTTTTTGTTGATACTGTATTCATAAATTCTTCAGAGTTGTATTTTGGTGCCTTGGCAAGCTCACGCTTGACTTGGGTCTCGTCAATTGGAGTGTCAGATACTACCAAGGCAGCCATCATGACGCCAGATGTTCGAAGCTTTTTTGTTAATTCTCTAGTGTCAATTCCTGAAATGCCTGGAATCTTTTCATTATACAGCCACTCATCAAGCGTTAGTGCAAGATTCCAGTGGCTTGCAATTGTAGATAACTCATGGATTACCAGTCCGCGTATCTGGATCTTGTCTGACTCAAAGTGTTTTGAAATGCCATCATTGTCTTTTTGTGCAAGATCTGGTACGCCATAGTTTCCAACAAGTGGATATGTGAGTGTAAGAATTTGGCCGCTATAGGATGGGTCTGTCAGGGTTTCATTATACCCAACCATTCCTGTGTTAAAGACTAGTTCGCCAAAGACGGTTTTTGAATAACCAAAGCCACTTCCTTCAAAAACGGTGCCATCACCAAGAATCAGTTTTCCAAACTTGTTTACGTGTTTGGCTTTCTTTGTGGTTATTGTGACCCTCGACAAGTGAATTTGTTTGCAGATTTAAATTTTGTGAAGCTGATCGCAGGGTTTTGTTTTAAAAAAATTATAGTGCCTTAAACTCTGCACTCCACTTGTAATAAGCGCGGATCATCTCAGATGAAACGCTTGGTTTTCTTCGCTCCATTATTTCCCTAAAATCAATCATTGTTAATTCTCTTGGCTGTGGTTTTGCATCTCCTGCTACTGGTTCTTTGTAGTTTGCCGAGGTAAACAGCTCATTTACAACTTTCATTTGTGCTGATTGGCAGACGTCTTTGATATCACTTGCACTGTATCCATCAAATAGTCTTGCAAGCTCCAAGGTTTTGAGTTTGGCATCCTTTCTTAGTGGCGAGGTATACAGCTCAAAAAGATTTTGTCTTGCCTCAATGGTTGGCAGTGAGACATAGATTCTTTTTTGGAATCTTCGCAAAAATGGCCAGTCAAGGCTCCATGGCTTGTTTGTTGCACCAATTACGTATAGCATGAGGTCCTTTCCTTTTCCATTAACTCCGTCCATTTCTGACAAAAATTGATTCTTGGTTCTAACCTCGCCTCCTACCTCGCTGTTTCTTACGCCAAGAAGCGAGTCAACCTCATCAATAAACAATATTACAGGAACCTTTTCCTTTTCTGCATGGTCTCGTGCCATCTTGAATAGTTTTGAAACATTTTTTTCAGCTTCGCCAAGCCATTTGCTCATCATCGATGCTGCATCTACAACTATGAAATATCCTGCAATCTCACTTGCTGTTGCAGCTGCAAGTAGTGTCTTGCCACATCCTGGCGGTCCGTAAAGTAACAGTCCTCTTGGCCAGCCAAGTGGAAAAAGATCAGGTCTTCTGCTAGGATATACAATTGATTCACGCAAAGCGTTTTTTGCATCATCAAGCCCTACTACTTCTTCCCAGCTGACATCGGGTTTTTCTTTCATGATTAGGTCTTCAAAGTCACGATTGTCTTTTGCAGCATTTCGTTCTTCAGGAGAAGCGTTTGGATCAACTGCCGGTTCTAGGTCATTGCCACGAAGCTCTTGCAGCGCCTTTATTCTACTTTGATAAGAGCGCATCCTTTCTGAATATACAGAGTTTAGCTTGCTTGTTGGGTAAAGATGAAGTAGTTGCATTAGGGCATCTATTGCTTTTTGATAGTTTGCAATTGCCATGCCACGGGCACCTTGAGAATCGCATTTTATTGCCTCAGAGGCATATTTGCTTGCAGTATTCTCTAGTTGTTGTGGTGCCATACTCATATCTAAATTACCTACAGGTTCAGCTTTAGATTTGCGTAGGTATCCCTAAAGGTAAACTGGTGTAGCAGATCTTGTTAAATTATTTGTACTATTCTGCTTGGCAGATTTTGAAAAATCATCAGATTTGGCATATTCTTCAGATATTAGATTCTCAGAGACATTGCTCTGAAGATGCTTTATTTTCTTAATCGAATCTTCTGCAGAAATTACAAGCTCACTTAGATTGTCATTTAGTGTATCCATGGAGCCAACTGAGCTGTTTACCATATCAACAAATTCCTTTATCAGAGAAAAGACCTCCTTTTTGTGTTCATATTTGTATAAGATATAGTCTGCAATGCGAAGAATTTGGTTAAAGTCTTGCAGCTCTTCTACTGAAAGATGGCTTGTTTTCTTTTTATCGGAGTCTAGCTCTGCAAGCCTTTTTTCAACAAGGCCAGATATCTTTTGAATTCTTTTTCTGCTTTTTTGTATATTTATAGCGGGTTTTATTGATACCATTTAGATTAAGCGAGCTCTGGTTTCGCAAAATCTAGATTAGGATACTGCTTGTTTATTTTAGAGTCTGCGATCAACTTTGCTTCATCTAGGATTGTCTGCGACTCTTTATTTGATTGGCCAAAGTCAAATTTTGCCTCGGTTATTGTAGCAGAGTCCATTACTATGCTTCCTAGCACTGATGAGAGCTCGCAAAAAGCCCTATAATATTCTGGAAAATGCCTATAGAGTCTTGCACTTGTTATTCTGATAACCGATGTTGCAGAGGCAAGGTTTGTTGTAATGCTACTTATGCCCTTTATTGTACAAATTCGCCTTTGGATTTGTTTTAATGATTCTATTGCAAGGCAAATTTCGCCTTCTAGTTCTGCGAGTTTTATAAAATCAGAGTCGTCTATTTTCCCATATAGTGCAAGGTTTTGGCTTCCAATGTGAGTTCTTTTTTTATCAAGCTGCATTAGAATGGTTTCAAGTAATTCAACAGAGTAAACTAGTCTAGGCATTAGCGTATTTTTATGCGAATTGTCAGAGTTTTCTTTTTCAGTTGCTGCCATGTCCATCATGGAAAAATATTGAGAAATTTACTATATCAGGACGTTGTCACAAATTTCCAGTTAACCACAGTCACATATATCGCCGGATACAGCTCAGAAAAATTTCCATTATTAGTACAAGGAATTTAGCTTATCATCTTACCTAACCACTAGTGATCGTTTGATATGGTTAAGGAGAATGGCCTTACTGTAAGTCTTGAAGAGTTTGGGCTAAGCAAGTATGAGGCAAAGGCCTATGTTACTTTGGTCTCTCATGGCACAATTTCTGCAAGCGAGGTTGCATATTACTCTAATCTTCCTCGAACCAAGATTTATCCAACTTTACTAAAACTAGAGAAAAAAAGACTGGTAATTATTTCCAAAAGCAAGCCAATAATGTGCACTGCAATTGCACCAGAAGATGCCTTTGATGATATTATTCAAGAGCATATAGACAAGGTAAACCAGATGAACACACTTGTTTCAAAGCTAAAGCGTGCAAGTGAGGAAAGCAAAAAGACAAGGGGTGCAGAAGAAAAAAGATATTTTCATATCAATTCAAACAATGTCCTAAACCAGCTTAAAATAATGACAGAGGGAACAAAGTCATCAATTCAAGCCACTGTTGACAGTTGGGGACTAAACTTGCTTGCAGAGTGCAAAGAGCAGCTACTTTTAGTGCTAAGAAGAAATGTTGATGTAAAAATTATTGTTGCGCCATCACAGATTGGTTCTGAATCATTTTATGCAATACCAGATGGGGCAAAAATCAGAGTTGCAGATACTGTGCAAAACAGCTTTATTTTTGATCAGACAGAGGTGCTGCTAATTGATGGCGATAATGGAAAAGGTGCAGTGTTTTCTGCAACAGATGTTCTAGGCTCAAGTCAGGCCAAAGTATTTTCACAAATGTGGGAAAATGCCCTAAAGACAGATGGCCTGTATGACATGGCAAAATCTGATGCCCAGTCAGTATATCGCATAATCCAGCTTGTAAGTCAAAACGGCCTTGGCTTTACTCTAAATTCTGCCATTGATTCAAAAAATTCAAGTGTTGATTTTCTAAAGCTGCTAGAAAAAGAGGGAATTAATCTAAAATCAAAGTCATTTGAGGACGTAACTGGCATAATCAACTCTGTATTACAGATAACATGTGCAGGTCATCTAAGCTATGATTCTGCCAAAAACAACATAACTGTAGAATCAAAGATAAATGGAGGCCATTCGCTTCCATGGACAAGCATGCTTGATCAGTATTTGCAAAGCTGCGGATACAATACAAAGCTAATTTACCAGAATCATTCCCAAAAGGGAGAGAAAGTTTTCATCAAGATTCATCCAAACAAAAACTAAAAACACGACACATTCCATCGTATTTTAAATGATTGAAGAGAGGTTAAAGTCGCTAAACATAGTTCTGCCTAGTCCCCCAAAGCCTGCAGGTTCTTATGTACCTGTAACAATATCTGGCAAAACAGCCTATGTGTCAGGCCAGATCCCAATAACAGATGGCAAAATAACCCACAAAGGAAAGGTTCCAGTACAACAATCAGTTGAAGAGGCGCAAAAGGCAGCAAGACTGTGCATCATAAACGCACTGGCTCAGCTAAAAGCAGAGATTGGAAGTCTTGATAAAATTTCAAGAATTCTCAAAGTGTCTGGTTTTGTAAATTCAGCACCAGACTTTGTTGATCAACCAAAGGTGGTCAATGGCGCATCAGATCTTCTCTTTGAGATTTTTGGTGAAAAAGGAAAACATTCTAGAGTTGCAATAGGAGCTGCAAGCTTGCCACTTGACTCTACTGTTGAAATTGATATGATAGTTGAGCTTAGCTAAGCTTTGCGTTAAACGCTTTAAGAAATTTTGTCATCTTGTCTTTTGGGATGACTGCACCACATGCCTTGTCATGTCCTCCACCAGAGCCGCCAAGCGATGTGGCAAGTGGGTTTACTATTTTGCCAAGATGTAGCTTGCATGACCTTGAGCCACGTATTGACACTGCGTATATTCCCTGCTCTGTTCTTTCCTTGTATGCAACGCCAACGTCTTTTCCTGACAATCCAAGTACAAAGTTTACAGCACCGCTTGCACCAGAATCCAAGACTTCCATGTATGCAAGGTTTTTCATTTTCTTCATTGATTTTTTTACTTGTAAAATAATTGATGCAAGCTTTGCAACCTGAAGCTGGGCAAACTCAAATGTGTTTGGGATTTCATGTGGATATTTTGAGTCAGATAATTCCTCGACAAGATAGAGAAGATAGTCAGAATCTTTTTGATGTCCTGTTATGTTAAATGTCAACACGGTTGCACTAATTAATGCAAATTGCCTATCAAAGATTTGCAAAAGTTTTGCACCTATTGGCCTGTCTTCCATATAGTCAGTTATTGCAGCACATGCTGCTACAAACTGTGCATGATCATTTAGTTTTGATTTGAATGCATCATAGACTTGTACGGTAGTGCATTCGTTAATGTCATGAATTACTTTGACTTTGAGCTTTTCAAGCTTTTTGATTATTTTATTATCCATATCATGGTGATCAATGTATGTTATTGCGATTTTATTTTTCCTAAGACTTGTCAGTATTTCGACAAACTCGTCTTGATTTTTTTGACTAAGGCCTACATCGCAGATAAAAAGTGTCTTTAGTTTTTCATTGTCTTTTATTTTTGCAAGCGCATCCATCATGCCAGGATAGTCAACAAGTACAGTATCGCCTCCAAATGCCTGCCTAATCAGTGCAGCTGCACTTATCCCATCAGCGTCTTCTTTGTGAGAAACGCAGAGGAGTCTGTCTCTTTTTGTTTTTTGTGTGCTAATTTCTGACATTTGCAAAAAATCGAATCTGCCCTCATTTAAATTAAGAAAAGCTAGTGGTGGGTTTTATTATCAAAAGTTTTTGTTTTTGTAACAACCTTTTCCTCAGGAGTTTTTTTCAATGTACATGCGTACTCGTCATAAAATGAACGCCCGCTTAGTTGAGTAGATTTGTCTATTTCCTGCAGTTTTAGTAATGACTCGCCTGAGGCATGAAGTATTTCCTCATCTACCTGCTTGATGTACTTGCGTTCTGCTTCTGACATTGATTTTAGATTAAAAATTTCGATTTATGGGGCGGCTTTGATAGATTAGACAATTTGCTAAATTTGGTGTCCCTTATTAGAAAGAATAATTAGTAATTTTCTTTCAATCTAACTCATTGGATACAAAAAATATCGGCCTAAGAGATATCGAGGTTGCAGATACTAGAATATCGGATATAGATGGAGAAAGAGGCAAGCTCATCTATCGTGGCTATGATATACTAGATCTTACAAAAAACTCTAATTTTGAGGAAACTGCATATCTTCTTCTTCATGACAGGCTGCCCTCAAAGACAGAGCTAGACGATTTTAGGGCAAGGCTTGCAGATGCACGCCTGATCCCAACTCACATGCAAGAGAACATGGGAAACTGGAGAAAGGATGCAGATCCCATGGATGCGCTTCAGGCCTTTGTTGCAGCACTTGGAGGCTATTATGATGAAGAGTTTTCAAGCAAGAATGCAAGCTATGATAGGGCAATCAATCTTATCGCAAAGGTTCCAACAATTGTAGTAAGCTGGGAAAGAATCAGAAATAATAAAAAAATCATAAACCCAGATCCAAAGCTAAGCCATGCAGCAAACTTTCTTTACATGCTTACTGGCGAAAAGCCTGACCCAGAGATAGAAAAAGTCTTAGATGTTTGTCTTATTTTGCATGCAGACCACAGCTTTAATGCATCAACATTTGCTGCAAGACAGGTCGCATCAACGCGAGCCCATATGTTCTCTGCTGCAAGTGCTGCAATTGGGGCACTAAGTGGCGAGCTACATGGCGGCGCAAACTATGAGGTAATGAAGATGTTACTTGAGATTCAGACTATGGACAATGTAGAGCCATGGATTATAGAACAAATAGAAAAAGGAAACAGGATTATGGGAATGGGTCATGCAGTATACAAGACATTTGACCCGCGAGCTTTGGTGCTAAAGGAACTTTCAAAAAAGTTGGCAAAAAAAACAGGTCAGCCTTGGTATGACATTACAGAAAAAGTAGAACATGTGACTATTCGCGAGATGAAAAACAGAAAAGGAATTGATATCTACCCAAATGTTGACCTGTATAGTGCATCAGTATACTATATGATGGGAATACCAATGGACCTTAATACGCCACTTTTTGCAGTATCTAGATGTGCTGGATGGGCAGCTCACATAATCGAAGAAAAATTTGCAGAGGCTGCACCAAAGCCTGCATTGTATAGACCAAAGGCATCTTATGTTGGAAAATATTGTGGGCCAGAAGGCTGCAAGTATACTCCACTTGATCTAAGACCTGAACCACAGGTAAGTTAATTTCTTGAGTTAAGCCACTGTTTTGCTCTAGAGTTTACGTCGTGTTTGTAAAGAACCTCAAAGACCATGTCATAAAATGACACTCCTTTTTGTCGTGCCTGTTCATCAAGCCACTTTATTCCATCTGCAAGTTCTGGGTCATATTGTGCAAACTCAACTAGATCATCGACCATCTTTGTAAAGAAGGAGTGTGATTCAAGCATTGCATTGGCATTTCCAAGTATGCTATTCAGACGTAAATTCAAATTATATAGACAAATGACACCTTTTTGGTTGACATATGAAGCACATTTTTTACTGTGATGGAAATCAAAAAAAGATTGCATGGGTAATACAGACAGATGGTAATGCAGTAGAACAACAGCGAGACCATGCAGACATTTACCTAGACAAGGTAACAGATGAACAATCAAAGTTCATTGCACTGCATGTTGGAGTTTTTTGGGGAATTGGAAAATTTATCATAAAAAATAATGATAGCATAAGTATCATGCTTGATTCTAAATCAATGTTTGAGCATCTCAATGGGGATAAGGAAAACACTGACTCCTTTATACAAAATAGAGCACAATTTATCAATCAGATTGTAGAGCAGAGAAAGCTAAATGTAGAGTGTCATTTAATTGACGCAAAAGATAACGTGGCACACAAATTACTTGATTAAAGCTTTAGTTTTCATAATTGCCACTTACGATTTAATTTACCAAAATATTGATAAATATCTAAGAACGATTTGTATTAGATCGTATATCAGGACGTTGAAAATAGGATGGAAGAATACGGCGAAATGTATTTCCACGCAGAAAAAGTCAAGCGAATGAAAAAAAGAGACCGAAGAAAACGGGATTAATTTTTTAATCTAGTTTAGAATCAAGCCTATATCCATCAGATTAGTGTGCGTGTAACCTGTTTTAACTAGGCCGCCATATTTTTTAAAAAAAGAGTTTGAATCATTGTTTTTTAAATAATTTTGAATATTTTTTGCACTTACAGTATTGTCAGTAATTGCTCCTGCAAATTTTGTATTTCCATCAATTCCATCTGTTCCTACAGATGCAAAAGTAAATCTATTTTTTTTATTCTGCATCTGTTGCAAAATGCGCAGAACAAGTTCCTGATTTCTTCCACCTTTTCCATTTCCAGTTACATTAACTGTTGGTTCGCCCCCAAAAATAATACAAGTATGATGTCTTTTTTGAATCAAAGTTGCTAGTTTTTTAGCAACACTTGTCACATTGCCAGAAGTTGTGATAGTTTTTGTAACAAAGCCAAACTGCCTTGATTTTTTACTCATTGCATCAAGCAAATCGCGATTTTGTGCAATAATGATGTTGTTTATTTTTGGATGCTTTGGTGTTTCTTGGATTTTTCCTTTCATCCCAGCGTTGAATCGCCTGATTATTTTATTTGAGATTAATTTTCCAAGTTTGTATTTTTTTATTATCTCAAGTGCATCATCAAATGTGGTATTGTCATGGTATGCATAGCCAGATGCTATTGATGATAGATCATCGCCGATAACATCTGACATTACAAATGCGACAGCATCACAGCCAAGATTCTCAACTAGTTTTCCACCTTTTATTGCAGAAAGATGTTTTCTAATGCAGTTGATTTCGTGTATTGTTGCGCCTGATTTTATCAAAACTTGGTTAACGTGTTTTTTTTCTTCAAATGTAATTCCTTCTGGCACACACATTAATGCAGAAGAGCCACCAGATACAAGAAAAATAATAAACTCACGATTTGTTCTGTTTTCTACAAATTCTTTGACAGCCTTTCCCGCTCTGTAGCTTTGTAAAGTCGGCAGCGGATGACCTGCATAAATGACTTGAAATTTCTTATTTTTGATCAGAGATTTTGTTCCTTTTGGCACTACAACTATGCCTCCATCAATTTTTGTAATGTCATCTACTGTCTTTGCCATAGAGTCTGCGGCTTTGCCAAAGGCTACCAAGTAGATTTTGTCGTATTTTTCTAGATTAATCGTCTTTTTACCTACAATGATTTGATTCTTTTTGATAAATTTTGGCAGTATTTTTTGCGGCAAGGCTTGCGCAATTCCAAATTCTATAATGTCAGTTGCGATTTTTTTATGTCTGGTTTTTGTTAATTCTTTGTAATTTTGTATAATCATTAAAAGATAATTCTAATGTTTTAATATCAATACTTTTGTTCCGAGTTTGAATGTGACATCAAGATATAATAATGATTAAGAATTTCATTTTCCCATGCATGCTGTAAAAATTCCAAAAATAATTAATTTTGGAAAAAATGCATTAGGCGAAACACAGTATCCAAAAAACGCACTAGTTGTAACAACGGCACCACCAAATATTTCAGGAAAGTGGCTTGCCAAGATGGGAATTCAAGATTACATGTTATATGACAAAGTCACTCCAGAACCATCAATTGATGACGTGAAGACAGTGATTGCACAGTTCAAGGACAAGAATCCGTCTGTATTGATCGGTCTTGGTGGAGGAAGTTCGATGGATGTTGTAAAATATGCTTCAGCAGAAATGGGCAAGCAAAAGATTTTGATCCCAACTACATTTGGCACAGGTGCTGAAATGACAACGTATTGCGTTTTAAAATTTGATGGAAAGAAAAAGCTGTTGCGCGAGGATAAATTCCTTGCAGA
Source organism: Nitrososphaerota archaeon (assembly GCA_016871975.1). Lineage (GTDB taxonomy): Archaea > Thermoproteota > Nitrososphaeria > Nitrososphaerales > Nitrosopumilaceae > VHBM01. Next base: position 17,128 of record VHBM01000003.1, read on the forward strand.
TATGGCAGTAGTTGATTTCTACTTTATGGATGGAACACCAGAACAAATTATCAAAAATTCTGTATGTGATGCTTGTGCACAAGCAACCGAAGGATATGACAGCAAGCTTGGAAATGAATTCACAAGAACATTGTGCAAGGAAGCATTTGATGTCTTGTATGATGCTATAATGAATGACAAGCCAGAAAACTATCCTTATGGCTCGATGTTATCAGGCATGGGCTTTGGCAACTGCTCAACAACACTAGGACATGCATTATCGTATGTCTTTTCAAATGAAGGAGTTCCACATGGATATTCACTTTCGTCATGCACTACTGTTGCACACAAATTCAACAAATCAATCTTCTATGATAGATTCAAACAAATAGTAAAGAAGCTTGGTTTTGAAAAACTGGACCTTAAAGCACCAGTTGATGTGGCAGCAGAAACTGTAATGACAGATAGAGGACATCTTGACCCAAATCCAATTCCAGTAACAAAAGAAGACATAATGAAATGTCTAAATGACATTAAATCAGGAAACCTGTAAATTCAAAAACATTTTTTAATTTTTTATAAAGTGCGAAATTCATAAAATTTCCTAGACTTTAATAACGTCAAAAAATACCCTAACGGTATCATGGCGTTCTTGAAGTTTGGAATTCAAAACGGACTTAATGTAGCAAGAGCCGGATATTCTGAAGACCAAATCTTGACTGCATGTATTTTAGCTGATAGAACAGGATACGATTCTATTTGGTATATGGACCACACAAATGTTCCGCAATGGAAAAATGCTGTGGTTCTTGACCCCTGGGTGATGCTATCTGCAATTGCTGCAACAACAAACAAGGTTGAGATTGGCACATGTGTTACCGATGCAATACGCAGACATCCATCAAACATTGCACTAGCTACGATTACACTAGATAGAGTATCAAAAGGCAGGGCGGCACTTGGCATTGGTGCAGGGGAAGCACAGAACCTAAAAGAATTTTGCATTCCTTTTGAAAAACCAGTTTCAAAGTGGGAAGAACAAATCCAAGTAATACAATTGCTTTTTGGCTCAACTCCTGACCACAGGGTTAGCTATGACGGAAAATTTTACAAATTAGAAGAAGCTTGTCTTCAGGCAAAACCGATTAGAAAACCACAGCCTCCAATCTACATGGCATCTGGAGGCCAGCGAACACTAGAGCTTACAGGAAAATATGGGGATGGCTGGATTCCAATTGGCTACACGCCTGAGCTATTCGAGGATCATGCCGCAATTATTAAAAAATCAATGAAAGAAAATGGCCGAAATCATGACGATTTTAACTTTGCACTAGATATTGATGTGTATTTTTCTGATGATGCAGAAGAATCATGGGCAAAAATGAAAGAAGCAGTAAAGGTCAGCTTGTTCAAGCCAGAAGTTTTGCGTGTACACAAACTAAAAGAAATTGAAGGATTTGATTTTAAAAAATACTTTACAGAATATTCAATGTCAAATCAAGAGTGGATTGTAAAGATGCGCGAAGCTGCAAAGACGATTCCTGATCCTGTTGCACGATCATCGACAGCTGTTGGAACACCAGAGGATGTGATCCCAATCTTTGAGCGTTTTATGAAGGCAGGTGTGAATCATTTTATAATTCGATTTTGGGGCAAAAACTATTTTGGCTCAATTGATAAATTTGCAAGCGAAGTTATGCCTCATCTAAGAAAAGAAACAAAAAACAAGTAAAGCATTTTCCAAAGCGCCTAAAGCAATCTAGATTTAATAGTATTTCAAAAGAAGAACAAGAGTAATGCAGCTATTAGGAAGATTGGAGATAAAATCAAAGGAAAAGATTGTCCAGTTTTTAAATCAAGAGCATACAGGAAGGATCTGCAGTATTGATGAAAATGGCTATCCCCAGATTATTCCAATGAATTTTGTGTTTTTAAATGACTCAATATACATGCATTCTCATACAAGAGGCGAAAAGCTAGACAATATCAGACGCAATGACAAAGTAGGCTTTGAAGTAGATAAAAGTCTGGAATTTTTGCCATCATATTTTACCCACCCAACGGATGCCTCACAGGCAGATACTCTTTACATCAGTGTTGTAATCAAGGGCAGAGGAAAAATAATAGAAGACAGATCAGAAAAAACAATTGCACTAAATGGTTTGATGAAAAAATATCAGCCAGAGGGGGGTTATGAACCAATTAAACCAGAAATGGCAGTAGTAGAGGGGGTTGCAATTATCAAAGTAATACCAGAGTCGATGAAAGGAAAGTACAAGGTAGGACAGCATCTCCAAAAAAATGAGCGAACAAAATTAGCACAACAAATTCTTGAACACAAATCAAAGACTGCAAAAGAAACATTGCACGTAATGGGCTTTGAGGTTGTAGGAAATGATGTCAAGATGGTTGAAGACCCATCTTGGTAGAATCTGAAGCCGTTGTGAAATAAAGGGTTGTAACTAGTAAACACTGTTTTCTTCGAAATTATTTTACGTGAGGTAAATTCCGGTTTAATTTCATGGAAGAAAAAGAGCTAGTAGATTATGTATCAGAGTGTCTTGATATTATCGATGCAAATCTAGAGATTCTCTCAGATATTGAATTTGAAATCGAGCAACAAAAAGACGACGCGATTGTTTCAAACATGCAGCTGCATGACTTGATTGACATGACACAAGATGTTGCAGATTCTATAAAGATTAGAAAAGCAGAAGCTAGCTATATGCGTCGACAGTTTGACTAGTTAGCTACTACTTCGATTGGTTTTTCTTGTTTTTGCTTTGCCTCTTTTTGCATTTTTGCTAGCAAAGCTGCAAGTTGTGCCTCATGAATCTCATCTAGTGTTTCGCACATACAGTACAATCTTGTAACAAATACTTAAACGCTTTTTATGATTTAGAATAGCTAGTCTTTTGTTGCTTCGTTTGCACATTTGTAGGAACAGAACACGCTTGTCATGCTTTGATATTCTCTTCCGCAATGCTTGCATTCACGCAAAAGCCTCATGGGACAGAATATAGATCGTTATCATATATAATTGCGATCCAAGATAACAAAAACATATAACATAATTCAAAAATGATGTTTGAGAATTACCATTGCTTTAAATTCAGTTTTTAAATATTTTTGTCGTTGCAACAGATACCAAGTTTTCAGCTAGCCTCAGATTATCAGCCAACAGGCGACCAACCTCAGGCAATAGAATCACTAGTTAGAGTGGTAAGACAAAATAAAGTTCAAACGCTTTTGGGCGTAACAGGAAGTGGCAAGACATTTGCTATTGCAAATGTTATACAAAGAACTGGAAAAAACACACTTGTAATCTCACATAACAAGACACTTGCTGCACAGCTTTATTCGGAGCTAAAACAGTTTTTCCCAAAAAATAATGTCGGATATTTTGTCAGCTATTACGATTATTATCAGCCTGAAAGTTACATTCCACAAACAGACACTTACATAGAAAAAGACACTCAGATAAATGAAAAAATCGAAAAAATGAGACTAGAGGCTACTGCCATGCTTCTTTCTGGCGAGCCTACGATTATAGTTGCTACAGTATCATGCATTTACTCACTTGGCTCGCCTCGAGACTGGGAAGAAATGGCAATTACAGTCTCTCAAGGAGACCAAATTGAGCGTGCAAATCTAATAAAAAAGCTAGTCAATGCCAGATATGAGCGCAATGAGATGGAGCTTGCGCCAGGCAATTTCCGCGTCAAAGGAGACACCATTGACATTATACCTGCATATTCTGATGATATTGTTAGAATTTCCTTATTTGGCGATGAGATAGAAAAAATATCAATTTGTGATTATATAACATTAAAAGAAAAACGAAAACTCGCATCTATCAAAATATTTCCTGCAAAGCACTATCTTGTTGCAAAAGATGTAAGAGACAAGGCAGTATCATCAATCAAGTCTGAGCTAAAAAAGCGACTGCCGGAGCTAAATGAGCTTGAACGACAAAGACTAGAGATGAGAACAAAATTTGATCTTGAGATGATCGAAGAGCTTGGGTACTGTTCTGGCATTGAAAATTATTCAAGACATTTTGATGGAAGAAAGCCTGGAGAAAAAGCATTTTGTCTTTTGGATTTTTTTGGCAACGACTTTTTGCTTGTAATTGACGAGTCACATGTAACACTGCCACAGCTTCATGGAATGTACAAAGGAGATCATTCAAGAAAAAAAGAGCTTGTGACCTATGGGTTCAGACTGCCAAGCGCATATGATAATAGACCACTAAAGTTTGAAGAGTTTGAAAAGTACATTAAAAATTGCATTTTTGTTTCTGCAACACCATCAGAGTATGAAAGAAAAAAGTCATTTCAGATTGCAGAGCAGCTTGTCAGGCCTACAGGACTTGTAGACCCAATTGTTGAGACAAGACCTACAAAAAACCAGATGGATGATCTAATTGTAGAAATTAAAAAAAGAGCAGAAAAAAACCAGCGAATCCTAGTAACAACTCTGACAAAAAGAATGGCAGAAGATTTGGCAGAATACCTATCAAAAAAACAAATCAAGGTTCGCTATTTGCATTCAGAAATTGAAGGCCTCCAGAGAACAGAGCTAATCAGGCAGCTAAGACTAGGTGAGTTTGATGTACTTGTTGGGATAAATCTGTTAAGAGAGGGCCTTGATATTCCCGAAGTTTCACTTGTAGCAATACTTGATGCAGACAAGGAAGGATTTCTTCGTAATACGACAAGCCTGATTCAGACATTTGGCAGAGCAGCACGAAATGTCGAAGGCGCTGTAATCATGTATGCAGATTCGATAACGCAATCAATGAAGACTGCGATTTCTGAGACAAACAGGCGCAGAAAAAAGCAGCTAGAGTATAACAAAGTTAGAAACATCACACCAAAAACTATCATAAAATCAATTCCAGCTCAGGTTGCAACACTTGATGATATAAAACACAAGTCAGGCCATGACCTTGCAAAAGAAATGATAGAGCTTGAAGCAGAAATGAAAAAATTTGCAGAGAGTTTGGATTTTGAGCGAGCAATAGAGTGCAGAGAAAAAATTAGGCGAATGCAAAAGGAGCTTGAAAAGAAAAATGAACGCTAAATTAAAAATTCGCGGAGCAAGACACCACAATCTAAAAAATATTGATCTTGATATTCCAAAAAACAATCTTGTAGTAATTAGCGGTCTGTCTGGCTCTGGCAAGTCAACACTTGCATTTGATACGATTTATGCAGAAGGACAAAGGCGCTATGTAGAGTCGCTATCTGCATATGCAAGACAGTTTTTGGAAATGATGGACAAGCCTGATGTTGACTCTATTGAGGGTCTTTCTCCTGCAATATCAATTCAGCAAAAAACAACAAGCAAAAATCCACGCTCTACTGTTGGCACTACAACTGAGATCTATGACTATCTAAGACTGTTGTATGCAAGAATTGGAATCCCCCACTGCACAAACTGTGGACGCAAAATCTCAAACCAGTCAGTTGAATCAATTTGTGATTCTATCTTGCGTGACTTTGATGGAAAAAAGATTCTTATTTTAGCGCCAATCATACAACGAAAAAAAGGAACCTATGAGAAACTATTTGAGCAGATAAAAAAAGATGGATATTCTAGGATTCGCCTGGATGGACAGATAACACAGCTTGATGAAACGCCATCACTTGACAGACAAAAGTGGCACAATATCGAAATTGTCGTAGACAGAATCGGAGTTTCAAAGTCTGAAAAAAGCAGACTCTTTGAGGCAATCCAGACTGCACTCAAGGCTGCAAAAGGCTCTGTTCTAATCTCAGATGAGAGCAAAGACAAGATTTTTTCTCAAAATAATGCATGCCCATATTGTGGCATCACAATAGGCGAGCTTGAGCCTAGGACGTTTTCGTTTAACTCGCCTTTTGGCTCTTGCAAGGCCTGCAATGGCTTAGGCGTCAAAATGGAGTTTGATCCTGATTTAGTAATACCTGACAAGTCAAAATCAATACTTGATGGGGCCATAGTCCCATGGAGTGGAAGATTTTCCTCGTTTAGAAAGCAAGCATTGCAGCATGTTGGAAAAGAGTTTGGATTTAATCTGATGACTCCAATGAACAAGATAACACCAAAACAGCTCAAAGTGATTCTTTATGGAACAGACAAGATGATTCGCTTTAGATACGAATCAAGGTCTAGTGATTCATCTTGGGAATATACTGATGCATTTGAAGGAGTGCTGGAAAATCTGCAGCGAGTCTTTATGGAAACAGATTCTGAGGCAAAAAGAGAATGGCTAAAGCAGTTTATGCGCGATACTCCATGCAATGTATGCAATGGAAGAAAGCTAAAGCCTGAAGCACTTGCTGTAAAGATAAACTCGATGAACATAATGGATGTTTGTGATTTGTCAATTGATGCATGCTATGATTTCTTTAACGCACTAAAGCTGACAGAGACAGAACAATACATTGCACGTGATGTGTTAAAGGAGATAAAAGAAAGACTGGAATTTTTAAAAAATGTTGGATTAAACTATCTTACATTAAATCGCCTAAGCTCAACTCTGTCTGGTGGAGAGTCACAACGAATACGCCTTGCAACACAGATTGGCTCTAATCTAACAGGTGTACTCTATGTTCTTGATGAGCCAACAATTGGGTTGCACCAAAGAGACAATCAGAGACTGATAAAAACACTGACAAAGCTTCGTGATTTAGGAAATACAGTAATTGTTGTAGAGCATGACGAAGAAGTGATACGAAGCTCTGACTGGATTGTTGACCTTGGGCCAGGTGCAGGAGTACATGGAGGCGATGTTGTTTTTGAAGGAACTGTAGATCAAATCCTAAATGGACACAAGTCAATCACAGGAACTTATCTAAAAGACAAGTCACTGATAAAACTTGAAAATAAAAAACGAATGCAAAAAGGCAAGCTTGTTGTAAGAGGCGCCTCTGAAAATAACCTAAAAAATATCGATGTCGAGTTCCCATTAGGACTTTTTATCACAATTACAGGCGTTTCAGGCTCTGGAAAATCGACTCTGATAAATGAGATTTTGCTAAAGTCGCTTTCTTCCCACTTTTACAAGTCAAATGAGCGTCCAGGAAAACACGTCAAAATCGAAGGAATCGAGAATATAGACAAGGTAATAGCAATTGACCAGTCCCCAATAGGAAGGACCCCACGCTCAAATCCTGCTACCTACATTGGTGCCTTTACACCAATTCGCGAATTATACGCAAACACAGAAACCTCAAAGGAGCGAGGATACAGTCCAGGCCAGTTCTCATTTAATGTTCAAGATGGTCGCTGCTTTGCATGTGAAGGCGATGGTGTAAAAAAAATCGAGATGCAGTTTCTATCAGATGTTTATGTTAGATGTGATGAATGTAAAGGAAAAAGATACAATTCTGAAACACTTTCTATATTATACAAGGGAAAAAACATTGCCGATGTTTTAGAGATGACAGTGTATGAGGCACTACAGTTTTTTGAAAACATTCCTGCAATAAAGAGAAAGCTTCAAACAATTTTTGATGTTGGCCTAGGCTACATAAAACTAGGTCAATCATCAACTACACTATCAGGTGGGGAGGCCCAACGTGTCAAGCTTGCATCAGAGTTATCAAAGAAAGGCACAGGAAAAACACTTTACATCCTAGATGAGCCAACAACAGGACTGCACTTTGCTGATGTGCAAAAACTACTTGATGTGTTAAACAGACTAGCAAACCTTGGAAATACAGTAATTGTAATTGAGCACAACTTGGATGTTATAAAAAATTCTGACTGGATTGTAGACCTAGGACCAGAAGGCGGAGATAACGGTGGTAAAGTTGTTGCCACAGGCACTCCATCACAGGTTGCAAGCAATCCAAAAAGCTACACAGGACAACATCTTGCAAAATTTATGAAAAGATGACTCGGGATATTTCTAAAATAAACATACCTAGTCATCCAGGAATTTATTTAATGAAAGATAAAACTGACAAAGTCATATACATTGGAAAGGCAAAAAATCTAAAAAACCGTGTAAGATCATATTTTTTAAAAAATCAAAATTATAAAACACAAAAACTAGTTGAAAACATTTCAGATGTTGAGTTTGTTTTAACAGATAATGAAAGAGAAGCGTTTTTGCTTGAGGCAAATATGATAAAGCGATACAGACCAATTTTTAATATCGAGCTAAAAGACCAGCAACGATACACCTACCTTAGAATCACAAATGAGCAATATCCACGACTGCTAGTTGCACGCAGGACAAGAACTGGCAAGTTTTTAGGCTCAGGCAGGATATTTGGGCCCTTTACGCAAGGTAGCTCAAAATTGCTCACAATAGGCTCGCTTCGCAAGACCTTCAAGATACGAATCTGCAAGACTCTACCAAAAAAGGCCTGCTTAGAGTATCACCTTGGAAACTGCGAAGCTCCGTGTGAATTCAAAGAGGCGCAGAAAAGATACACTCAACATGTTTCTAATCTTGAATCAATTCTAAAAGGAAAACAAAAGATGCGAGATTTTATTGAAAAACAAAAACAGGAAATGAAACAAGCCTCTGACTCGCTAGAGTTTGAGCGTGCCAGAGAGATAAGAGATACTTTGCAAAGACTAGGAAACCTACAAACAAGACAAAAAATGGAATTTATTCAAAGCTCTGATGAAGAGTTCTTTGGAGCAAGGATACAAGATCAGGTTGCACATGTCATGACATTTAGAAAAACTAACGGTGTGATAAGAGACAGCGACAAGTTTTCTTTTGATCTTGTTGGAGATAATTCATTTTCAAACTTTTTGTTTCAATATTATACGACACATAAAATTCCAAAAACAATTGTTGTAAGCCAGATTCCAGAAAGAAAAGAACTTTTAGAATCAATTCTTTCTGAAAATGCAGGATTTTCAGTAGAGATTGTGATGCCAAAAAAAGGTAAGAGAAAAGAGATGATTGATTTGATAATGAAAAACTTGGACTTAATTGAAGCAAAGGGGGCAGAGCCAGGACTTGTTGAGCTAAAAGAACAGCTTGGCTTGTCAGAAATTCCAAAAGTAATAGAGTGTTTTGATATATCAAATCACGGAGATGCGTTTGCGGTGGGTTCCATGTCAAGGTTTGTTGGAGGAAGGCCAGACAAATCAGGCTATAGGAAATTTAAGATAAAAACAGTAAAGGGAAAAGATGATTTTGCAATGATTGGCGAGATAATAAAGCGCAGATATCACAGATTGTCTGAAGAAAAACAATCTCTTCCAGATTTGGTTGTAATTGATGGTGGAAAAGGCCAGCTTGGCTCTGCATTAAAGTCGCTTCAGGCTGTAAGAGTGGCCATTCCCTGCATTTCACTTGCAAAGGAAAATGAGGAAATATACCTGCCTAGGCAAAAAGAGCCGCTTGTGATTTCAAAAGCAAGTCCTGCGCTTAAAATTCTCCAGCATGCAAGAGATGAGGCTCACAGGTTTGGCGTAAGATATAACAGAAATCTTCAGCTAATTTCCTAGTCTAGATTTTTTCTTTGATCTTGGCCTTTGCGTCTTTGCTCCATACATGACTGGAGCTCGTCTTTGCTGTGATTTTTAATTGATTTTCCACACATTGCACAGGTCGGATCAGAAACTATTGGTTTTCTTTCAAATGGCATTTGCTATTTAGATAAAATCATCAAGGGATTCTTCACGTAATGGCTGTGCATCTATTCCAAGTGATTTAAGATGTGCAGAAAACTCTTCAACAAAGCCATGAATTGTATAGACTTTATCAGCGCCGCTTTTCTTTACAAGCTCAACTAGCTCATCAAAGTCGCAATGATCACTTAGCGGTATTGAATAGTCAGCTCGTCTTCCAAAAGAAAAGTGCGAAGACTTTGCCCAGCCAGAAAACCCTATAGTTTCTGCACCATACTTTGATTTCATTTGCCTGATAAAGTAACTTTTTTCTGACATGAACGGTGCAACCATTACCCATGGTTTTTTTGCAAGTAGTCCTTTTTCTTCTGCTTCTGTGTGGCCGATGCAGTCTTTTAGGTTTACACCAAAGCTTCGATGCAAGTCATTCATTTCCTTTACAGAGTCATGGTAGTATAATGGCTCCCAGTGACCAAATAGCTGTGATATTGTCTGTGCTTTACCAAGCTGATATCCAAACAAAATTACTGGAATTCCACGAGAGTAATGCTCAGATATTATCTGGTTTACGGTTTTTTTTATCTCATCTAGTTTTGGAAAAATAAATTCTGGCAGGCCAAATGTGCATTCTGTTATCAGCGTCTTGCATTTTGGAATCTTTGCGCCAGAAAGAAACCCTCGATTTCTTGTGCAAATATCACCCGTGTAAAAAATATCATCAAATAACAATCCACGTGAGCCAAAGATGTGTCCGCTGTCTAGGAGTGAAAAGGCCTCCAAACTATCAATAGAGTCCATCTTGCAGCCACGAAGTTTGGCAATCCTGCTTGTCTCAATTGAAGCCAGCATAGGCACGCCATTTTGAGTTGGCAGATGATCAGAGTGTGCATGTGAGACAAAGTTTACGCATTGTTCTAGCGGGATTTTTGGATCCAAAAGTACGGTTTTGTTATTTGTCTTGCATACGATACCGTTTTTTGTCATCCTTATTTTTTGGGCCAAACACAAAAACAAACGTGAGATTTGATATAAATTGCAGCTTTAGCCTAGTTTTGACTAGTTGCTAAATCTTGCAATTTTGATCTCAGGTCGCGGCAGTAACATGGAAGCAATTCTCAAGGCGATCAAGACAGAAAAAATTCCTGCAAATACAGCAGTTGTCATATCAAACAAGCCTGATGCAAAGGGCTTGGAGATAGCAAAAAAGCTTGGAGTAAAAACCGAAGTTGTAGATAGCCATGATTTTAAAGGCGACAGGTGGGAGTATGATAAAAAAATTATCGCAGTGTTAGAAAAATACAATGTTACTCCAGAAAATGGCCTTGTCTGCCTTGCAGGATTTATGCGAATTATTAGTTCAGAGTTTATCAAAAAATACAAGAATCGAATCATGAACATACATCCTGCACTATTGCCATCATATCCAGGGCTTCACGCACAAAGGCAGGCACTAGAAGATGGAGCCAAGTATTCTGGCTGTACGGTTCACTTTGCAGATGAAAAAGTAGACCATGGTCCAATAATTTTGCAAGCTACAGTAGAGGTAAAAAAAGACGATACTGAAGAAACTCTATCTGAACGGATTTTAGAACAAGAACATAAAATTTATCCAGAGGCAGTCAGGCTTTTTGCACTAGGCAAAATCAAATTAAAAGAAAATTAAGAGTCTGGTCCGCCAAAAAAATAAATCACTACAAGCTCTTTTGTGTTGCCAAAAAAATAGTGCTCCATGTTTTTTGGAACAAAAAATGTCTTTCCGTCCTCGATAGTATAGTCTTTTTTGTCTATTTTCAGATATCCGTTGCCACGTATTACATAGTACAGCTCATCTAAATCATGTGGGGCCTGTGTGTCTTTTTCTCCTGGCTGTAGCACCAAGACGCCTGCTGCAAGAGTGTCTTTATTGATAAATGTATGAAAATAGTTGCTGCTTTTTTGAAGCTCATCTATGTATTTTCTAGTATCAAACTCAAATTTCATAATCTGCTTTGATTTCCAATCCATTTTAAAATTTCAGATTCCAAGGATTAAATAGCAAAAATATCGAACAAAGGCGTTGAGTGGCACAAAAATTGATGGTCTTGCAGTAGCACAGGCTGTAAAAGAGCGTGTAAAAAAGGCAGCAAGTGAGATAAAATCTCAAGGAGTCAATCCATGTCTTGCAACTGTACTTGTTGGAGACAGCCAAGCATCTGCTACATATGTAAAAAATAAGCAAAAAGCATGTGCTGAAGTTGGAATTACAACAAAGGATCATCACCTCCAAGATTCAATTTCTCAAAAAGAGCTAAATTCCCTAGTTGATTCACTTAACAATGACAAAACAGTTCATGGCATACTAGTGCAGCTGCCACTGCCTGATCAGATAAACGAGTTTGAAGTAGTATCTAGGATTTTGCCGACAAAAGATGTCGATGGTCTTACACCACACAATGCCGGACTTTTGGCTATGGGAAAGGCAGTGCTCAAGGCATGCACGCCTTCTGGCATTATGGAGTTATTTGATTATTACAAAATTGATCTTGCGGGAAAAAATATCGTAATGATAAATCGAAGTAATTTAATTGGAAAACCACTCTATCACATGCTCTTAGAAAAAAACGCCACAGTTACTACGTGTCACTCAAAGACAAAAAATCTTGCCGACTTTACAAAGTCTGCAGATGTTATAATTACAGCAGTTGGGGACAGGACAAAGTTTACGCTAAAGCAAGACATGATAAAAAATGGCGCTATAGTAATTGATGTTGCAATAACAAGGCACAATGGCAAGCTTGCAGGTGATTGTGATTATGATGATATAATAAAAAAGGCATCTTTTGCGACGCCTGTACCTGGCGGAGTTGGACCAATCACAGTTGCCATGCTATTAAAAAATACCGTAACTGCTGCATCTTTGAGTAAAGGTCTTGGAAGCTAGTAAAGAAAAGGCAAATATTCGCAAGTTTTTGCTTGAAAACAGGGACGCAATATCATTTGATCTTATAAAAATTGCAAGCAAGGCAATTCATAAAAATCTAAAAAAAATTGATGATTTCAGGCAGGCAAAATTCATTGCAGGCTATTATCCAATAGGAAGTGAGGTAAAGACTCAGGAAATAATGCAAGAAGTACTTGCCGATGGCAAAACATTGGCACTGCCAAAGGTAAGAGGTGAAGACTTGGAGTTTAGAAAGGTAACAGATTTTGGAAACTTGGAAAAATCAGGGTTTGGCATAATGGAGCCAAAAGACTGGTGCAATATCATTGAAGACATTGATGTAATACTTGTCCCAACTGTTGGCATCACGCGAGATGGAATCCGCTTGGGTTATGGTTATGGCTATTATGACAGATTTTTAAAAAAAACTGGTGCAAAAATAATTGCACTTACCTATGCAAAACAGATTGTAAGAAATATCCCCCAGGCTGAAAATGACATCAAGGTAAACTGGATTGTTACAGAAAGCGAATGTATTGATGCATCAAAGAGAGGCTAGGCCTTTTTTTCCAATGTCTTTTCTATAGTATTTGTTTTTCCAGTGGATTTTCTCTGCTGCAGAATATGCGTTTGATATGGCACCAGATAGTGTGTCGCCAAGTGCAGTAACACCAAGCACTCGTCCACCATTTGTTAAAATTTTATTTCCTTCTTTTTTTGTTCCTGCGTGAAAAACAACTGTATCTTTTTGTGTCAAATCAAGGCCTGTAATTTCGTCTCCTTTTGGATATGCCTCTGGATATCCTTTTGATGCCATTACAACACATATTGCGCTTTTCTTTTTCCATGAGGGTTTTGGTAAAGAAGATAAAGTTCCATTTGAGCATGCAAAAAGATAGTCATACAAATCAAAATCCATTCGCATAGTTATTGGCTGACATTCTGGATCACCCATTCTTGCATTAAATTCTAAAACATAGGGTTCGCCATCTTTAATCATAATTCCTGCATACAAAAATCCACAAAATACAATTCCTTCTTTTTTCATGCCAGAAATTGTTTTTTCAATGATATTTTTTTGGATTTTTTCTGTTAGTTTTTCATTTATTACAGGTGTTGGCGAATATGCACCCATTCCTCCAGTGTTTGGTCCTTCATCGCCATCATAGATTCGCTTGTGATCCTGGCTTGTTGCCATAGGAATTGCAATGTTTCCATCAGATAGTGCAATATAAGAGGCCTCGATTCCATCAATGCGCTCTTCAAGGATTATCTTGTCTCCTGCATTGCCAAATGTCTTTTTTACAAGCATTGTCTCTACTGCAGAGACTACTTCCTCGTGGCTGTTGCAAACAATTACTCCTTTTCCTGCTGCAAGACCATCTGCCTTTACTACAAGATTGTGTTTTGATGATTTTGCATATTCGATTGCCTTTTTTGGCTCATCAAACACACCAAATGGTGCTGTTGGAATTCCATGTTTTTTCATGAAATTTTTTGCCCAGATTTTGCTTGACTCTAGTTGTGCTGCTGCTTTGGTTGGCCCAAAAATCTGCAACCCTTTCTTGCTAAATTCATCAACTATCCCCATTGCAAGCGGTGCCTCAGGGCCTACTACTGTAAAGCAGTCATTTTTTGAGACAAAACTGGCAAGCTCTTCTATTTTGTCTGCTGCTATAGGAACATTGTTTTCTGTTCCGCCATTTCCTGGTGCATAATAGACCTTGTTTACTTTGGGGCTTTGTGATAGCTTCCATCCAAGGGCGTGCTCTCGTCCACCTGAACCTATCACTAAAACATTTACCAACACCACATCTTTTAGAGTCTAATATATAATCCAAGTTTGAAGACTGTAGTGATTTTAGAAAATGGAGCTAGCCAAAGACTTTGAACCAAAAAAAATAGAAGAGACCATAAGGACATATCTTTCTGGAGTTCCAGTACAAAAATTAATTTTTGATTCACATGATAAAAATCAAAAAATTACTTTCATTGAAGGCCCGCCAACAATGAACGGTGAGCCACATGCAGGCCATCTCAGAGGACGTATCTTTAAGGATCTTTGGTATCGATTCAACACACTGCGTGGATTTAAAATTTCATTTAATGCTGGATGGGACACCCAAGGACTGCCAGTAGAGCTACAGGCTGAAAAAGAGCTTGGCCTGACAAAAGGAAAATCAGAAATTACAGATGATGCAGGAATTGAAAAACTAGTAGGTGAGTGCAAAAAAATTGTTCACAAGTATAACGAAAAGTGGGTATCAGTGGATAAACAGCTTGGCATGTCATTTAATCAAGAAAATGCATACTGGACATACAAAGACGAGTTTATTGAGCGCGAGTGGCAGTTTCTAAAAAAAGCACATGAAAATAAAATTCTCACAGAAGGATATAGGGTAGTTGCATACTGTCCTAGCTGCCAGACATCACTTAGTCATGCAGAAGTCAACCAAGGATATGAGGAGGTAACTGACCCATCTCTATACTATAAGGTAAGGCTGCAAGACCAAGACGTATTTTTGATTGTATGGACAACAATGCCTTTTACACTAGTTACTGATGCAATGGTCGGCTTTAATCCAAAAGAAGATTATGTGTATGCCAAAGTAAATGACGAAACTTGGGTTGTTGGAAAAACTCGTCTTGAGGAATTTATGAAAGAGGCACGAGTTGAAAATTATAGCGTACTAAAATCAGCCAAGGGAAAAGACTTTGATGGCAAAAAATACGTCCATCCATTACTAGACCAGATTCCTGGCCTTTCTGAACTTGCAAAAAAATCAAACTATCATATCGCAGTTTCAGAAGAGTTTGTTGATGTAAATACTGGAAGCGGCATAGTACACTTGTCTCCAGCAAATGGTGAAGAAGACTACAATATTGCCACAAAGCGAAAGGTTGCTATTTTTAATCCAATAAATGACGAAGTAAAATTCACAAAAGATGCAGGAGTGTATTCTGATCTTTTTGTAAGAGATTCTGATGAGAAAATCACACAAGCACTGCGTGAAAAAAACGCACTTGTCAGGCTAGGTAAAATAAAGCACAAGTATCCATTGTGCTGGCGCTCACACCACAAAATTGTGTGGCTTGCAAGAAGAGAATACTTTTACATGCTTGACAGGCTTGGAGACAAGGCAATAAAGGCAGCAGAGAAAGTCGAATATTTTTTTGATCAGCCAAAAAACAGATTCTTAGAAATTATAAAAGAAAAGCATCCATGGTGTATTTCGCGTGAAAGATTCTGGGGATGCCCTCTACCGATTTGGAATTGTAAAAACTGCGGCCATACTGAGTGCTTGTTTTCAAGAAAAGAAATTCTAAAGGCAGCGACGGAGCTTCCAGATGGCCAAGGCTTTGAGTTGCACAGGCCTTGGATTGATAGAATTGTGATTACTTGCAAAAAATGCAAATCAAAAATGCAAAGAGAAGAGTTTGTCTTAGACACATGGCACAACAGCGGCTCTGCGCCATACTCGTCTTTGAGTGATGATGAATACAAAAAAAGTATTCCTGCGCCGTTTTTGACAGAAGGAATTGATCAGACAAGAGGATGGGCATATACTCTATTAATTGAAAATGTGATCTTGAACAACAAGCCAGTAGCGCCTTTTAGATCATTTTTGTTCCAAGGCCATGTTTTAGACAAAAATGGAAACAAGATGAGCAAAAGTCTTGGAAATGTAATCGACGCAGCGCATCTTTTAGAAAAGTATCCTGTAGATTTGATTCGTTTCTACTTTATGTGGAAATCAAGCCCAATAGAGCCGCTTAATTTTGATACAGATGAGCTAATGTCAAGGCCATATCAGGTGCTAAGTACATTGTATCACCTGCATCTTTACTTTAAGCAAAACAGCGATTACGATAAATTTGATTCATCAAAATATACAATCAAGTGGGCAAAAGACCAAAAGTTGCTTGCACCATCTGATGTGTGGCTCTTATCAAAGCTGCAAAGACTAGTTACTAGTGTAACACAGTCAAATGAAAAATGCAGGTTTCATGAGGCAGCAAGGGCACTAGATGATTTTATCATAAATTCACTCAGCCAAGTATACATTCCAATAACAAGGGGCGAGCTTTGGGAAGAAGATGAGTCAAAAAAGAACAGAAGGTTTGCAATTTATGCAGTGTTATCATCTATACTAAGAACACTGGATGTGCTGATGCATCCCTTTAGTCCCTTTGCAAGTGAGTATCTGTATCTTTGTGTGTTTAAAAAAATGCAAAGTGTCCTGCTAGAGTCTTGGCCTGCGCCTGATCAAAAACTCATTAATGATAAAATCGAAGAATCATTTGATCTACTAAAAGAAACAATTTCTGTTTCAGCTGCTGCAAGAATGAAAGGAAAGCTAAAACGAAGATGGCCACTAGATGAAGCAATTATCTGTGTTAAAAAAAATCAAAGACAGCGGCTAGAGTCGCTTTCTGAGCTCCTAATAGCACAGCTAAATGTAGAAAATTACAAAATAGTAGAGCTAGAACATTTTGAAGGATTGGAAGTATTAAGTGAGCTAAAAAGTGCAAGCCTCCCAGTTACAGCTAAAGTTTCACTAGATCGTAAAAAAATAGGACCTAAAGCAAAAAATGAGCTGCCAGGCCTGGTGCAACAATTTGAAAAAACATCGCCTGACCAGATTGCAGATGCGTTACTAAAAGAGAATCACTATACATTTGATGTCAATGGAGCAAAAATAAAACTAGAAAGAGACGATTTTATAGTTGATTTTGATGCAAAAGAAGGTTATGCGTTTTCAAAGCGAGACGAGCTTCTAGTCATAATCTCGACTGTGCGAAACCGCGAGATGATGGCCCGCGGTCTTGTAAAAGACCTAGCAAGAAGACTCCAGACTCTAAGAAAGGAGCGGGGCTACAACCCAACTGATGTTCTGAATACAGCCTCAATTCTTGATTTAGATGAGGAAGCACTTGAGATGGCAAAAGAAAAGGCAAAAGATTTGGCGTTTTTGGTGCGTGTAAAGGAGGTCAATTTCACACAATCCTGCAGTAGTTACAAAGATGACGATATTGATGGCCAAAAAATCAGAATATCTGTAGAATAAATCGAATAGAATTAGTCTATCAAATGGTTAGCTTTTAGTAAATCAGGCATAATAAATAAGAAAACTGCGAGTTATAGATATGGTAAAGCAGATTAGTCTTGATACTTGGTCAGTCCAGCACCTAGCAGACCTTCTTCGCAAGGGCTCACTTGTTGTAGCAAAAACAAACACACCACTTGTGCTTTACAGACAAACCCTAGAAGAAGACGACAATGCATATGAGGAAATTGTTTGCACTCTGACAAAAGACTATGTAGTTGAGCAGCTTGTCACTTCAGGTGGAGTTATAGCTCCTGCATTTCATCAACAGCTGGTTTTTACAGTAGATGAATTTCCAGACAGGTTGCTAAGAAAAAGCAAGGATCTGTTTTTACAAGTTGTTGAAACATTAGAAAATCAAATAGAATAGTTATCATACAGATTATAAGGACGTCTCTGAATGATTTTTTCATGCGTCTTTTAGAGTATCAAGCAAAGCAGCTATTTTCAGAATATGGAATAAAAATACCAAAAGGAATCACATCAAAAAATATTGAACAGGGAAGAAAGGATGCAAAAGAGCTTGGCTTTCCATTTGTTATCAAGGCTCAGGTGCCAGTTGGCGGTCGTGGAAAAGTAGGTGCCATACAAAAGTGTAACAATGCTGATGAGTTTGAGCTAAAATATCCACAAATCTTGGAAATGACAGTCAAAGGAGAAAAAGTGCGAGCTATTCTACTTGAAAAGATGGCCGAATACAAAAAAGAGCTTTATCTTTCGCTTTTTTTAAACCGCGGTAAAAGATGCTATACTATTATTGCATCAGCTGAAGGCGGTGTTGAAATCGAGTCTGTCAAAAATCAGGTAATACGAGAGGCTGGCCTAGGCGATGTTGAAAAATCTGTGGCAGAAGAGGTTGCAAAGGCAATTGGCCTCAAGGATAACACAGTAAATGAGTTTGTTGACCTTGTACAGCGATTATCAAAATTAATAGTTGAAAAAGAAGCCGAGCTTGCAGAGATTAACCCAGTTGCAATCTTAAATGATGGCAGCATTCTTGCGCTAGATGGCAAGATAATAACAGATGATAATGCGGGTTTTAGACATCGAGAGCTTGCAAAGTTTCAGGAAAGATCAGAGCTTGAAGAAAAGGCTGAAAAAAGTGGATTCACTCTAGTTGAGCTAGACGGAAACATTGCAGTTGTTGGAAACGGTGCAGGTCTTGTCATGTCAACACTAGATATGTTATCAGACAATGGTGGCAAGCCTGCATGTTTTTTGGATGTTGGTGGAGGTGCTACGACAGAGTCAGTCTATGAAGCTTTAACTCTAGTTAGTAAAATGAATAAAGTCAAAGGAATTCTTGTCAATCTTTATGGCGGCATTGTCAAGACTACAACAGTTGCCTCTGCTTTTATCAAGGCATATGATGACAAGCTAATTGATCTGCCAGTATTTGCAAGACTGATGGGTGCAGAGTCTGACAAGGCAAAAGAGATGTTAAAAAATACAAAAACAAAGCTGTTTGATTCTGTTGAAGCAGCAATAAACGCTGCCGTGATTGGAGTAAGAAAATGAATGACATATTTGAGCTTCTTCAAGGAAAACAAGGAGAACCTGATTACAAAAAAAAGTCAGTAATTGTACAGGGAATTACAGGAAAGTTTGGCTCGCTTCACACTAAATTGATGGTTGGTTATGGCACAAACATTGTAGCTGGCGTTACACCGGGAAAAGGCGGGCAAAAGTTTGAAGGAATCCCAATTTATGAAACAATGAGTGAAGCAGTGCAGGCAACAGGTGCAAAAATTTCAATCATATTTGTTCCTGCAAAGTTTTTTCTTGGCGCTGCAGTTGATGCGCTAGAGGCAGGAATAAAACTTCTAGTTGCAATACCTGAACATGTTCCGGTACGAGACACTATGACTCTGCTTGAGCTTGCAAAGAAAAATGACGCAATTATAATTGGTCCAAATACTCCTGGCATAATGATTCCTGAAGTAATTAAAATTGGCATAATGCCTGCAAGCTCCTTTAGAGCAGGCGATATTGCCGTACTATCAAAAAGTGGAACTTTGATGTATGAAGTATCACATAACCTAACTGAAGCAGGATTTGGACAATGCATAACGCTAGGCATTGGCGGCGACCCAATCAATGGTACAACACTAATTGACGCATTTGATATGGTAAAAGACAATCCTGAGCTTAAGGGAATTGTAGTTGTAGGTGAAATAGGTGGTGATGCGGAAGAAACGCTTGCACAGCACGTCATTGACTCTAATTTTGAAAAACCGATTGTTGCCTATATTGCAGGCCGTGCTGCCCCAAAAGAAAAAAGGATGGGTCATGCAGGAGCTATAGTTTATGGAAACTATGGTTCTGCTGAATCAAAGGTTTCAATGTTTAATAAGGCAAACATACCTGTTGCCAAAAGACCTGCAGAGGTGCCCATGCTTTTGGCAGGCAAGTTTGAAAAATACAAGGATTAAAAGGGAGCATTTTTGAGGAAAGAAATATGCCGATAACTGATTCAGAAAAAAAACAAATTGCACAAAAGGCACGTTTACATCTTAAGATCTGTTTTCATTGTGGGGCACGAAATTCAATTTCTGCAACAAGATGCAGAAAGTGTCATAACAGTTACCTAAGACTCAAAAACAGAACACTTGGCATAAAGAAGTAATACAAAAAGACAAAAGCCTCCTTTATTTTATGAACCTTGGACCGGTAGTCTAGTGGTTAGGATGACGCTCTCACACAGCGTAAAGATGCAAGAACATCTCGCTAAGGTCATGGGTTCAAATCCCATCCGGTCCATTATGGTTCCAAGTAACTTCTTACATGAACCGCATTTTTGTAGAAATTTTTAATTTTAATTTTAAATTTTTTTGAAATGATTTAGAAATGCACTATTGATTTTTGTAAAAATTATTATGTTATAGGTTCAAATCCAGAGCGTTCTGAACCCTAAAGACCGGTCCGCGCCCATGGTTTTACTTGAAGAAAATCGTGCAAAAATCAGTTAAGCAACTCATGAATCAGATACATCATTCGTTTTGTTACAAAAAATGATCCAAAGAATACCAAAGGCAAAACAAAAATTATCGGCATCAGCAAATACGTGTAAGGCTCATTAATGCATTGAACAATCTTGTTTGACTCGTCTGTTTGGCAGTTCACAAAATGATACAACGGAACAAACAACCAATGTAATTTTTGATTCAAGTGTGTTCCAATGTGTAAGCTGATACCATTAAACAATAAAAGTGATATTTGGATTACAGTATTAAAAAACTGTGTGTTTTAAAGAGAGAAATAAAAATTAGTTTTTTATGAATCAATAGTTATGAACGATTTTAGACTGTTCTTTAATTGTGACTTTTGCTATAAGACCAGCAGACCTACATGCTAGAGTTCCAAGCAACAATGCAACTGCAATCAAAACAATTGTTCCTGATGGGGCTAAATTAAGATAGTACGAAAGGAAAATGCCCGTAACCACGGATGATACAGACATCAGAATAGAAATCACGACAGTTTTTTTGAATCCTTTACCAAAAAGCATTGCAGAAATATTTGGAATTACGATTAGTGCAGATATCAACAGTATTCCCACTAATCTCATCGAGTTCACCACAGTCACAGCTGCCAGGATAACAAAAAGATAATTTAGAAACGTGGTATTGAGTCCTGCAACTTTGGCCTGTTCTTCATTAAATGATAGATGCAAAAACTGTTTTTGAAACACAAGAAGAGTCCAAACTATTCCTGCACTAATTGCAGTAATCATTATCATATCTTCAAGGCCAATTAAGAGAATACTACCAAACAAAAAGCTAAACAAATCAACTGAAAAACCTCCTGATGCACTGACAAGTGTTACTCCAACTGCCAAACCAGATACTAAAACGACAGCGACAGCTGCATCACCAGATACTTTGGTGCTTGAGCGTAGTTTCTGAAGGCCTAAGCCACCAAATACGGATGCAATGAAGGCGCCCCATAATGGAACAATTCCTAAGAACAAACCTAATGAAATTCCACCAAAAGCAACATGTGCTATACCATCACCAAAAAGCGAATATCTTCGGAGTACAAGAAAGATCCCCATAAAAGAGCAGATTATGGCTACAGCGATTCCTGCAATCAGTGCTTTTTGCATAAACCCGTACGATAACACATCTAAGATCATTTCTCAACACCTAATGATTATGATCATGCATGTGCATCTGCATTGCAGACTCTGTGTAGGTTTTAAGAAGATTTTCATCGGCAAAGAATTTCTCTTTTTCACCGTGAAAGAAGAGTTTCCGATTCATGCATGCAACCCTACTAGCGTATTTTTTAATTGCGTCAAGATCATGTGACGACCAAACAACTGTGATTCCATTTTCCTTGTTGAGTTTTTCAATTATCTTGTAGAACTTTGTTTGTGACTCTACATCAACACTTGTTACCGGTTCATCAAGAATCAAAAGCAGGGGATCCTTTACCAGTGATTTGGCGATGAATACTCGTTGCAACTCCCCGCTAGATAGCTCACCAATCCTTCGATTTTTGAGATGTTCTAGTCCTACTGTTTTGAGGGATTCGTGTATCTTATCTTCTGCCTTGTCAATCTTTTTGTAAATTCTATTCCAGCAACAACCACATTGCTGAATCAATTTTGCTCCCTTTACAATTTTTTTATCAGAGATAATCCCCATGGAAACTATATCGTAAACTGTTGCAGGAAAGTTGGGCTCAAATGCAATCTTTTGTGGAACGTATCCGACAAGTGGAATCAATGATTTGTATTTGTCAGGCTCAAAGCCAAACAGCTTTATCTTTCCTTTGTAATCTTGTAATCCAAATATTGCACGAAAAAGAGTCGTCTTTCCTGCACCATTTGGTCCCACTATTCCAAGCAGTTCACCTTCTGAGACATCAAAGCTGATATCATCTACTGCAACGTGGCTGTCATATCCAATGCTGAGTTTTTCTACTTGGAGCACTTTGGTCATTGACATTCCAAGGCCACCTTGAGAACATCTAAGTTTTGCTCCATTTTTTCCAAGAAGGTCGTTCCGTTAGACATTTCCTCTGGCGTGAGTGCCTCAATTGGGCTGAAAATTAACACCTGTGCCCCTGCCTCATCTGCAATAACTTGTGCAAGCCTCGGGCCTATCAATTCTTCTGCAAATATAACTTTGATATCATTATCATGTACAAAGTCTACAAATTCTGCGATCTCAGCAGCTGATGCTTCAACATCTGGAGCAAAGCCACCTATTGCAAATACAGTTAATCCATATCGTTCACCGAAATAGGTAAATGCATTATGGAATGGAACAAATGTGTCCTTTTGGCAGTTTGAGAGTTCGGATCTTACTTTTGCATCAAAGGCATCTAACTTTGCATTGTATGCTGCTGCATTTTGTTCATAATAGTTTGCATTCTCAGGATCAGCATCAACTAGTGCGTTCTTTATGTTGTTGACCTGTTGTTTTACAAGAATTGGATCAAGCCAGATGTGCGGATCATGCTCAAAAGAATGGCCATGTCCGTGTTCATCTTCTTTTTCATGGTCTTTATCATGTACATCTTCTCCATAGACCAAATGGCGAATCTCCTCTATCCCCTCTGGAGCATCAATATGTCCATCCTCGATTTCATGTACTAATTTTTCAATCTCTTCGATGATGCCTTCACCATGTTCATGCCCGTCACCTTCATGCTCGTGCAGTATTTCTTTGATAGCCTGAAGAGTTTGGGATTCCGTCAGGTGTCCTTCTTCAAACTCTTCTATTACTCGTGCAATCTCTTCTAAAAATTCTTCTGCATGGCCATGCTCTTCGTGTTCTCCTGGTTCCAAAAGTTTTACGCCGTCTGATGCTTTAACAAAAACTACATGATCAAATTCTCCAGAATTAATTATGTTATCAACATATGGCTCCATTCCAAGTCCATTATACACAAACACATCAGCGTTTTTCAATGACTGTATTTCGCCAGCTCTAGGCTCCCAGTCATGGGCCGCTATCCCTGATGGAAGATATTGTTTTACGACTGCCCTGTCTCCTGCAACATTCTTTGTAAATTCATAGTAGGGATAAAATGATGCATAAACTGCGAGTTTATCTTTCTGAATAACATTACCTGCTTGAGAAGTATTTGCATCAATATCATTTTCCGTGAGACTCATAACTGAAACAACTGCAATCATAATAGCTACAGCTGCGCTTCCTCCAATCACATAGGAAATATTTTTGTTCATAGATAACATAACATATTATTAACAATTCTATATAAATTAATAATTACTACTTTATTTTTAGTGTTTATTAATAATTAAATGGCTAATTATTACCATAAAGTTATTAAGTTTGCATTCCAATTTTAAACAATGGTTAATAATCTAAAGGACGTAAGCATCATCTCAATATCTCTGAACAATGACCTGACAAAAGAACTAGACAGATTACAAAAAACATTGGGGTTTACAGGGCGTTCTGAGATCGTTAGGGCCGGAATACGCACCTTTGTCCAAGAAGAAAAACAAAAGCAGGATATGAAAGGAATAAAGAATGCAATACTAATGGTTGTTCATGCAGATGAATTTGATGATCAGGTGGCAGGGATAAAACATGATTATGAAAATCTGATTAAGACACATCTTCATAATAAAATCGACAACAATAGATGTGTTGAATTGTTTTTACTAGATGGAGATGCAAAGAAGATAGAGGCAGTGACAAAGGGATTTTTGACAAATAAAAAAATGGATAATGTAAAACTTCTTGTTCTATAGTTTAGGCCAAGATAAAAAGATTTAAAATTTAATGAATAGGTTCTACGATGATTGATTTAGGATTCATTGTATGTCATAAAAAAGGTAAAAATTTGGTTTATGCACATGATATGTTTTTAATTTGAAACGTCTCACTCATGGCAATATACTCGTCAATCTTTTGTCTTATATCATCAGAAGTTGTATCGTCCATCCCAGAAAAACCAGCGTGGAAAGAAATTTTCTTTCCCGATACATTTACGTCAGATACTTCCATATCAGCGTAGACGTTGGTGATTTCATGTACCCATTCTTGTGCTTCATGCTTGTCAATACCGTCAGTTTCAAGATTTACTTGAATCATCTTTGTCATATCATTGTAAATCATTATACCATATTTAGACATTATGAAATATACTCAAATATTTCATAGTAATTATTAAAAATATAAAATTTATTAATAACCTTCCTGTACAAAATGTAAGCATCCACATGCTACACAATACTGACAGGCTTGTCCTGCCAGGTTGTGTTTAGGAGAAAAAATGAAACAAGAAGAAAATGACACAAATGAAGTGAAAATTGAGATAAACGATTCCAATAATACACATAACAACAACCATTCAATAACACTAAAATCAAAAATGATCGATGTTGACAAATTGCTCCCGATGGCGCAAAAATGGTTAGAGGAATTCAAGCAAAAAAAATGGCTTGAGAGATAAACTTGGTTATCGGTAATAACGTGAATGTAACTTTCGAACGACCAAGTTGGGATGAATATTTTATGATTCAAGCAGTGTTTTTTCTATGACTGCAGAAACTAGATCTCGTCTTGTTCGTTCTTTTGGCGTCAACAGATTGTTTTTTTTTTTGCGTGTTTAATAAGATACCGAAATTTAATTTTGAATAATCAATATAATAAATTCAAATATTGAGTGCATTGCAATCACTTTGAAGATAACACAACACTACCTATGTATGGTTAGGATTGGTTTTAGCAACTTGAAAAAATCATGTATCGCAATGGCAACAAATGTTATCATGGTTTTTCTTGCAGCCAGGACAGCTAACTGCACCACCAAAATGACATTTACAGTCGCAGATTTGTTTCATATCCAGTTGATACGATGGTAGAGTTCTACCGTATACATAAAGGAATGTTGTAAGTTATTTTCAATTGGTATTTTAAAGGTCAGAATCAAACTACGAAAATGCGGCGATTTGAAACAGGAAAATGGGATCTTTCCTATCTTGCAAGGAGTCAAAACAGCCCTCAGTTTTCACAAAAAATTCAAGATGTTGAAAATAAAGTAAAGCAGTTTGAGAAAATAAAGCAAAATCTAAAGCCTAGCATGCAGCCAAAAAAGTTTCAAAACATCCTACATGATCTAGAAGAGATTTCAGAAAAAATCAGCATTGTTGCAGGCTATGCACATCTATCCTATGCTGCAAATACCCAATCAGATGAGGCCACATCACTTGTAACAAAGATGACAAAGCTTGCTGCAGATATTGAAAATCGTACGCTCTTTTTTGATCTGTGGTGGAAAAAAAAGATTGATGAAAAAAATGCATCAAGGCTCATAAAAGATTCAGGCCAGCTATCAAACTATCTAAGATACAAGCG
>VHBM01000004.1 GCA_016871975.1 Nitrososphaerota archaeon
ATTCAGACAGATAATGCAGGTAAATTTATGATAACAACAAAAATTCCTGAAACAATAACTGCAGATAGAACGGATTTTATTGTAAAAGATTTTGCAGGTAATGAAAAAACTGTTAGTCTTCGACTAGGCGAGTCAGATAGTAGATTAGGTTCTTCAGAAACACGTCTTACCATAAGTGGCTTACCTGATACAGTATTTAGAGGTGATAAAGTACAAGTTACAGGTACTGCAAAACCAGACAGTACAGTGACAGCTACCCTTAAGGATAAAAATGGAAATACCATGACTACTTTAACTGCAGCGTCAGACTTTCAAGGAAACTGGTCGTATGAACAAACAGTTCCATTAAATTCCGATCTTGGTGAACGTACTATAATAATTACTGATGGTTCAGATACTATTGAAAGAAAATTTAACGTAGCTGCATCTGAAAAGATACTCATAACTCCACTTAGATTAAAGTTTGAACCTGGAGAATTAATCATGTTCAATGGAACTGCAATACCTGATCAAGAGCTAGAAGCAGTTTTGGAAAATCCTAGTGGAGCAGAATTTGCATCACAAATTATACAAGTAGATTCTACTGGAAATGTATCATTTGAATTCCCTACATTAGAATCAGCTCTTAGAGGTACCTATGTGCTTGTTGTATCTCAGGGAGCTGAACGCGAAATTTTCACTGTTGGACTTGGCGAGCTTCCACAAGAACCAGTAGTTATGAAGCTTGACAAGCTGAACTACAAAGCAGGCGATGTAGCAGTGATGGATTTGAAAGGACCATCGTCGGCAACTCTTTCTTTATTGGTCCTCGATCCTTCAGATCAGGTAAAACATGAAGAACCTTCCATTATTCTTGGACCAGATGGCAGTGCCAGTTATGATTTGCCATTAAATGGATATGTTTCTGGAGTATATACTGTTGTAGCTAGAAGAGCAAGTGAAAATTATGAGGAAGTTTTTACAGTAGGATTGCAAACTGGATCAGGATCAATAAACGCGCTTACTACAAAGGACACCTATACACCCGGAGAAACTGTGTTGATTCTTGGTGATTCAGCTAAAAATATTTTGCTAACTATAACATTAACAGATCCAGATAGCAATGTTGTAAAACGTAAGGAAACTTTTACAAACAAACAAGGCACGTTCTCAGAAGATTCATTTAGAATACCTTTAAGCCCAAAGGAAGGAATATGGGTGGTTACTGTAGCAAGCGGGCCAAACTCAACTCCAGTGAATCTTAAAGTAATTAAACAAGTAACCGGAGGATTAACTGTTAAGGTAGATAAAGAGCAAGATTACCATGTAGGAGATGTTGTAACGATAAGTGGTTTTGGTGCTACAGGTAGAACTATTGAAATTGATATCCTTGGTTTTAATAATTCAACCATTCAAGAATTCAAGATAGTTTCCACTGAGATTGGAGAATTTCAAACAATTTGGTCAATTCCTATAGATGCTGAACCTGGGACATACTATGTGAAAGCCAAGGATTCAAAGAGAATTGCAGAAACCAAGCTGAATATTGTTAGATAAAATTTCCTAATAATTCTAAACAGTTTTTATTTCTCCTTTTATTGCCTAATTAACGTGAATCTTAGAGATAAAATTGATGAGTATCCTGATTTTCCAAAAAAAGGCATTCTTTTTAGAGATATTAGTCCAATCTTAAGTGACCCTTCTGCACTTTCCTATGTAATTGATGAATTCTCAAGATATTTTCATCCAAATGATGTTGATATTTTGGCAGGTATAGAATCACGTGGTTTTCCACTAGCGTGTGCCTTGGCGATAAAATACAACAAAGGAATGATCATGATTCGCAAACAAGGAAAATTGCCTGGCCAAACAAAAAAACTCTCTTATGGTATAGAATATGGAAAAGCCATTATGGAAATACAAAAACATGCAGTAAAAAAAGGACAACGTGTTCTGATTTGCGATGATCTATTAGCAACTGGAGGAACTGCAAAAGCTGCTGCAAATTTAATAGAAAGGATAGGAGGCAAGGTAGCAGGATTTGCGTTTTTGATTGAATTAACTAATTTGAATGGAATAAAGAAGATCAATAATTACAAATGTGAATCACTGGTGAAATACTAGTGGAAAAAGATGTAGAGATTGGAATTTTTGGTGGAACTGGAATTTATGATTCAGGTCTTTTGAAAGAAAGTAATGAAATTACGATGGAAACCCCCTATGGGAAACCATCTGATTCAATTACTGTAGGCATTTTCAAGGAAAGAAAGATTGCATTTATGCCAAGACATGGTAAAAAGCATACCATTCCTCCTCACATGATAAATTACCGGGCAAATATTTGGGCATTCAAAGAACTTGGAGTAAAACGAATCATTGCACCATCTGCTGTTGGAAGTCTAAAAGAAAAACTCAAACCAGGACATTTTGTAGTACCAATGCAGTTTCTTGATTTTACAAAATCGCGTGAAGGTTCGTTTTCAAAGGAAGGAAGGGTGATCCATATTTCAGTAGCCGATCCTTTTTGTCCTGAGCTACAAAATACGATCCTAAAAGCTGCGAAAAATCAAAAAGTAGCAATACATACTGACTGCACTTATGTTTGCATACAGGGGCCAAGATTTTCAACTAAAGCCGAATCAAAATTTTTCAAATCAACAGGTGCTGATATTATTGGAATGACACTTGTGCCAGAATGTCAGCTAGCAAGAGAAGCCCAGATGTGCTATGCGTCAATCTCGACTGTCACAGATTATGATGTATGGGCAGAAAAGCCTGTAACTGCAAAGGAGGTAATTGAGACCTTGTCAAAAAATGCAGACGCGACAAAAAAACTTTTAACCGTTTTAGTTAACGATATTCCAAAAACTCGAAGTTGTGATTGTGAAAAAGCATTGTTAGATGCTGAATTCTAATCATCAACAAAAGTTTCTCGCTTTAATCCTTCTGGTAGAATAATATCTCCTTGTAAAAGGCATTTTTGAAGCTCTGAAATAACCTCGTTAGCATCATAGCCTAATTCTTTTAATGATTTTTCTGTAGATTTCGAGATTTTAGCACCTACGTTGTGACCACCAATTCTTCCAAATGCGATGGCGCTAAACCTAAAAGATTTGTTGTCTAGTGTAAATTTACCAGTTATTTTGGCTGCCATCTGGCTTCCATGTACATTATTGATATGTACTTTGATGTTCAATTTTTTAATCTAAATTTCAACTGCTCTATTAAGATGATCTTCAACAATAAAACTCCAATGACTGTCATCTTCGATTTTATAGTCCTTTACCTTCAAAGTGATAATTTTTTCATCTAAGCATTCATGTTTGATTTCAGAGTTTTCTTTTAGTTTAACAAGACGCCATTTGTCTTTTCCTTTTTGTAGCTTACAAACAGATACTGCCCATTTTTCATCAGATTCAATCTTTGGCATTCCTACGATGTCTGTGAGTGTTTCAATACCTAATTGTTTTTCTTCACAAAACTTTTTCTTACAAACACCGCATCGCCAAACATCAACAGAGCCGATAGTTCGTTCATTTATGTTGATATTTACTGCAGCAAAATATACTGGTTGATGATTACAAGTTTCCATCTTTACACTCGATAAACTTCACCTAATAATCTTCTATTTAGTCCTTGCATCATCATAAAATTTCTCTAACGCAATTCCGATATTGTCTACAGTTACGTTTCTTTGAAATTTTATATTTTCTCTTTCACACATTTTCCTATACATGTTAACTGAAGTAAATCTAGGGTGCATTGCTTCATATTCAGTTTCAGACATATCAATAAAACCTCCAATCTCAACAAGTTTTTTTGCGATATTTGATGCCTCATCTATAGAAATTTCTAGTTTTTTTGCAATCACGTCAACACTCATTTTTCCTTCTGTTGTTACTAAAAGAAAAATTCGTGCTTGAATTTTTGTAAGTTTTATTTCTGAAATAAGATCATTTTCTATTTTATTTAGATCCACAGACGATAGAGGTTATACCATTATAATTAAATGTCATTTTTTAAATTTTTGTTAGCAAATATCCTTTTTGATATTTTAAATGAAAACCCCATAGATATGAAATGTATTACAACACTAATTATTGCTGATAAAATCAAGTCATTCAAAAAATGCCACAATAGATGGAATTGTAATTATTATTGCAATGATTGTTACTTTCAAAAATATTTCATTTGTAGGTAATTTGGATGTATTCTCTTTCAATACTTTGAAAAACAGTTACTTGATAATAAAAATCAAAGATGCTTTATATTTGGTAAACATGAGATGGAACTAAATGGCAAGTTATCGAGGAGCATATTCTAATCAACAATCGTTAAATTTTGTGATCCCCATTATGGTGATTTTGTTTCTTGGAATAGTATATGTCATGTCACAGCGAGCAAACGTGGGTTTTGTTAGTTTTATTTTAATTGGTGCTGCTGCGTTGACAATGTTTTATTGGGTGCATGTCCTCAAAAAATTAACAAAAGAAGAAAAGCCAAAGTACACATCGCATGAAGCAGAAAGTAAAAACTGGGTATATGATCTGATAAAAGGGGATCAGGAAGTTGTTTTTGTTGCCGAAGTTCCAGGTCCTGAAGATAAGATAATGGTACGTTTGGTTGAGGGAATTTTGTATATCCGTGGTTCAAATCATTTTTCAAAAGAAGTGCCAATCGAAGGCTCACAAGATATGCAAATTGTTGATTTCAAATATAGAAATGGTGTACTTACGCTACGGATAAAAAAATCATAGACTTTTTGCAATCTCAAGTTTTTCTGGCAGATATTTGTCTGTAATGTTTGTGAGGCCGTATTTTGAAAATGCTTCAAGCTCTGCCTTTCTTTTTAGTTTAAGAAAAACTTCTAATTCTTTTTTCCACATGCCTTCTTGATATCTCGGATCTTTTTGCAAATCATAAATTCGTTTTATATCAGATTCAGTCATTGGAATTGTAGGAAGCTTATACTTTTCAATATCAGTGGCCCAAACACCTATCCATTTTGCGTCAGGAACTGTTAATTCACGCAGATGTGCTGCATTTGCAGAGCCGGATTTTATTACCATGGCTATATGTTCACCATATACATCACCATCAGTTAAAATTACAACTGGAAGGCTCATTTCTTCGTGTAATCTTTTAAGCAAATACCTTGTAGAACGAGGAGCTTGTCCTGCAGTATCAACTATGATGGCTTTGAATTTTTTATCAACTTTTTCTTCTACAAATCGTGTAAACAGTCCACCTTTTTCTATTGCTATAACCAATTCAGCATTTGTATCAACTAATTCTGCACTGCTAAGACTCGGTCCTATCAAGTAACCGTCAGGATGATCAGAAAGGTTTGTGCGCTTGCCTTCATATCCTGGCACTGTATATTCTATAGTTAGATCACCAAAGACACTACTTCTTTCTTCAGGAAATATGTGAAGATCCTCTCTTGGTCTTGCTAAAACAGCTTCTAAATCAACAATTATGTTATCTGACTCTGGTTGGTCTTCAAAGTCTATAGAAAATGCCTGGGATGAATAGTAAATGTCTCTAAGTGTGGATGATTTTTTTTCTTGAACTAACTTGTTTGCAAAAAACGCTAACCAGATTAGCTGTGTAAATGATCGGAGCTGTGACATGTTTCGTGCACTTCTGATACTTGCCGTGTTGCCAAGTATGTATTGACGAAGTTTCTTATCATATACTATATTACTGACAGATCTACTTGGAACTGAAAACTTTGGAAATTCACCTCTGTCTAATTCGTTATAGATCTTTAATCCTTGTTCCTGCAACAGCTTAGCAAGCGATTCTCTTCTTTCTTCACTAGTTTTGGATGCTTTTGATTTATTCTTCAACCATGGCCTCCATTTTTAGCATTTTTTTATAATCAGGTTCTTTTTTCTTTCCTGCAAGCTCTGTGCAAAATTGTGCTACTAGTGGAATATACTTTGAGTATAGGTTTGCTCGCTTTTTTTCCATTTCTGCTTGTCCTCTTTTAGACATGAAAGTTGCTAATTTTCTAGCCAAAAACTGTAAGGCAAGTCGTAATTCGCGCTCTATTTCAGGCCTGTCTGCCACATTTTCCTTTCCAACTGTTTTGTAAGGAATTCTTGTTGAACAAATATGAGATACGATGACTAGTGGGGCATCGTTTTTCACTTTATAACGTGTCCAGTCTATCTCATTTACCACTTTTAGTACCACATCACTTCCCTCATCATAAAGCAAAGGTATCCTGTTTGCAAAACGATATACGGTTTGTCCAACACTTTTAATTTCCCCACCATATGCTATACCCATTTCAACTATGAATGGAAAACCTGAATATGCTGAAGCCCCTCGCTGTACAACCTCTAAAAAATCAGGTTTGAAAAATTGTGCCATGCCTTTTTTCAAGGGTTCTTCTCCTAGTGGAGCAAGACAACTAGGATCTGGCGAGAGAAAATCTTCGAATTTTTGTAAAGAGTCGCTTAGCTTAACTAGCTCTTGATTTGTCATTGTCCCAATCCTTTTTTCAGGTTTAAAGTTTGCAAATTCAGTAAATTTTACTGCAGTTGCTTGACCTATACGTTGAAATCGTTTTGTTAAAAATGAAAGCAAAGTTTCACCCTGAACTGTATTTGTAAGTTGTCTATAGTATTCACTTTCGGGATCTAAATCTACAGATACCGATTTTGATTCCCCAAAGTCCCAATATACTAGTTTCTTGTTTGCTATATCCATATCATCAATTCTTATTTTGCTTAGTTTCTCAAAATCCATTTTAAGAAATGACATGACTGCGATTACAACTCTAACGTGACGAGACAGATTAGGCCATCGTTTGCTGGCTTTTTCCATGATTTGTGAATGATTCAAATTCTTTTTTTTCAAACCAAGTTCTTTTCTTACTTTTTCAATCATTTTGTTATCAACTGTTGGAATTTGAAAATGAGAGTCTACCATCATCCTTCTTATTGTTTCAACATCAATTCCATGAGGATGTGGTCTTATGATGGTGGGAGCCGGAGGCATTGTTTTTACGATCTTAGTTTGATGGAATTTTTCACCTTTTGGATCTTCAAAAGTAATTGTTGCATATGGAGTGATCAATGATGTTTGGTACACATAGTCTCTGATTTTTGAACCAGCTTTTGAGTAATCACCTTCAAGACAGATGCTTACCGATAGTCCTCTTTTTGATATTTCTTTTGTATTATGTTTTACTATGATGGGTTTATTTTTTTGAATGTCTAAAAGTAATTCATATTCGTCTTGATTTTGTCCATCAGTTGAGCTTTTGACTGCTACTGGTTTGTTTGTTGTAATTTGTCCATATAGAATAGCCATCGTTGCTCCAAGGCCAAACATACCTCGTGCTTGCTTTAATCCAAACTTTGAGCCATACAAAACGGTGCCAAACGCTAGCGGAATGTGTTTTGAATCTATTCCTGGTCCGTTGTCTTTTACAGTAAGAACGTATGGTTTTGGGTCCGCTTGTTCATCATCAACTGCTTTTATTGACAAGTAAACATCTGGTAGGATTCCTGCCTGATCACATGCATCAAGTGCATTTTCTACAAATTCTCTTACTGCTGTGTAAAGTGATCTTGTGGGATTGCTAAATCCTGCAAGATCACGGTTCCTATAAAAAAATTCACTTGGCGAGATTTGATTAAAAGATTCTTTGCTAGAAGACATTTTGATCTTCCCACAGTTTTAGTTTTTCAAGCTTGTCTCTTCTTCTTGCAGCTTCAAGTTTACCATACACTGAACCATGCATGCTCCCTTGTGAAATTGCCGAGATTGCATCTATAGCAAGTTTTAGCTTGTGTGTTTCTCCAATTATTGCAACTGTTCTTCCATAAACCGAAATATTTGTATCACTTAGCTTTTCCATATTTTTCCTCGCCTTACCTCCCTCTCCAATAATTCTCCCTTTTATCCTTTCAATTTGTGCAGGAGATTTTGCTCCAAACTCCCTTAAGTCTATTACATGTAATGTGTTTTCACCTTTTAATAATCTCAATGCATTGTCTGGAGAAAAACCTCGACCTATCGCTGTTACAATTTCCATTGCTTTGAATGGTTGAATGTCTTCGATTTTTCCTCGGCTTTTGATTATAGTTTCGCCTGTTTCGCTATCGATTTCTAGCTCAACATGACAAATTTTTTCAATTTTTTCTTTTACTTTGCCTGATTTTCCAATAAGTGCGCCGATCCTGTCAGTTGGTATTCGAATTAATTTTTCAAAGCTCATTTTGTCACCAAATCAAAAATATCATCTGGATTAACAACTGTTAGTCCTCGCTTAACAAAGAATTTTGATATATTATTAATGTCTCTTTTAAGAAACTCCTGAGCATTTGGATGTTGTATATCAACACCTGAGGCAAGATCAAATAAGATCAGGCCAGTCTCAGTTTTGAAAATATTAAATTCTGACAGATCGCCATGGACAAGTTTTGCCTCTTTATACAACCGCTTGATTAGTGATATAGTTAATTCATAGTCTTTTTGTGAGACTTTTGTCTCAACTAGAGTTTTTTCAGGAACGCCGTTTTTTCCAACAAATTCCATCACCAGAATGTTTTTTGTGACATATATCGGCTTGGTAGAAGGAATATTATGTTCAACACATTGAGTCAGATTTCTGAATTCTTTTTTTGCCCATAAATAGACCAGGTTTCTGGTACCTGTTTTTACCTTTGAAAATCTAGGATCTCCTAAAATGTATGACGCACGTTTTTTGAAGCTAGATGTGCTTACAAGATATATCTTAAGTGCTACATCTTTGCCGTTTTTATCTACCGCCCAAAATAACTGTGATTCTTTTCCAGAACGAACCACGCCGTTTACATAAGAAATTATGTGTTTGTTTATCAGATCATACAGAGTCATTATTGTTGTTTTATCTAGAACTTCGTTGATGGTTTTGTTATTTTTGAATCCGTTGAAGATTTTGTGTTTTGATTGAGTGTCTAACTTTTTATCAATTTCATGTTCGAACCTATCTACTATTTTTTCTGGCAACATGTTGTAATAGAAATTGATGAATAAAAATTAATTTCAGTGGATCTTAGAAATCTTTCGGTAAATGACCGTTATCTTTTAACCAGTCAACCTGTGGTAATGTGAATCGCCATACTATATCTCCTCTTTCATCTGCTTTAAAATCCCAAGGGGCAATTATCACAATGTCATTATCACGAATCCAAATTCTACGTTTTAGTTTACCTCGAATTCTACCACGTCTTGTTACATCGTCGGTACATTTTACTAAAACTTGATCACTGCCAAGAAGTTTGATCACTCGTCCAAGAAGTTCTCCTTGTTCTGGCAATCGAATTTCTTTTAATTCGCTTTCATTGAGAACTTTACGCTTACCCACTTGGCAAATATCTTTAGGTTTGTATATAATTGTGGTGATTTACATTTTGAAAACTATTAGGAAAGGAACACTATCAATGGTTTTGATACTTTGTTGTGCGCCAATACCCAAGCTTAATGACAAAGAGATTGTTTCTTTTCCCACCATGTTAATTATTGAACAATTTTTCAAAAGTGTGATAGCTTCTTTTTTTTCAACTATTTTGTCGCCATAATAGTTTTTACTTATGTTTATGGTTAGATCATTTTCAGATATGTTTTTTCCCAAAAGATGTGAATCACAAATGTTAAGCATCTGATTGCCTTGATAATTGGCAACTCGAACGGAAAATGGCATTACGCATATTTACCTTTTAGTGTGGATTTTGCACCACAAGCTTCGCATATCAAAAATGAAATTCGTTTTTCCTTTTCGATTCTTGTGTCAGGGCTCTTACAGGTAGGACATTCTACATAGTCTTTAACATAGATTTCAAAAAGACGTGTAAAATCTTGAGGTTCTCTTTTCCCAATAAAAATGGCCTTTTCGCCCACCCTTTCTGCAGGAACGGCGAATTCTTTTGATAAATACTGTAGAACTTTATCCGGGTCCCTTCGTAAAACCTTTGGAAACTCTGAAAAATTCCTAAGAAATGTTCGTTGTCCTTCCCACATGACGTCTACTGGTGGAAGTTCGAATCTTGCGGTTTCACTTTTGTTTTTTGAGACCTTGTCCTGAACTCGCTTTAGTAGCTTTTCGTATTCTGTCCTCGTCAACATGTGAACATTACATGTATGTCCCTATATTGGTTTAGATCAAAAAAGAAGACCGTGGTCTAAGTTTTGCCTATTCGGAAAACATTAGTTCCACAATTTGGGCACTTGCCCTTAGTGGCTGGTCGACCATTCTTCAATTTTGTCTGTTGGGGATCTTTGATGTCAACTTTTTTTCTGCATTTTACACAATATGCTGTTACCATTCTATCAAATCACAGAGACTGTGGTATTTAGGAAGGAAATGTAAAATTTATTTAACTATAGACTAGATGACTCTAAATTTTTTATGATCAATTTTCGTTAAATTCACGATTAATTGTAAAAAAATAATAAATTTTTACCATTTTTTAGGGCTAAGCAATTTAAAATAAACAATCTTGATGGTTTTTGGCCATTTAATTGTAGAATTATACTTTCAATCATATTATAAGCCACTATCTGCAGAACCTTACAGTTGGCCTCAAAAAAGGGAGTCTGGTTGACTATAGCAATACTAGTAGCTATAACAATCGCTAGTTTTTTTGTTTGGTTAGCCCCACAAAGATATGATACTACTTTTGTTGTTTCTGATTTTAAATCGCACCTTGATGGAGTAAAAGAAATTCATTTGGTACTAGTTGATGGTATTGAAAAAGAGTTTCAAAAAATGCAAAATGGTGAGACAACTCCTGATCAATACATTGAGATTGCTGAAATTTCATCTTCGCAGATAAATTCACAAATAATACAACTTGTTGAAAGCAACGCTTCAGAGGAATGGCAAGAAAGTTACTTGAATTACATTGAAGCGCTCAGAGCAACAAACTCTAACATACGAGAAACAATTGTTGTTGCTAATATGATAAAAGATAACGCAGATAAAGATGATATTGGACAGGTTTTGGAAAAAATTGATAGGTTAAAAGAAGAGTCAAAATCCTTTATTTCTGCGTCTGATTCTACTAGGCCATAATTTGGAGTTTTGGCCTCAAAATACTAAGTCTACTATTTTCAAAAGTAGGGAAGTGTTAAAAGGTTATTTTGTAATATGGTCATGATATGTCACAGGATACAAAGCTGCGAAAGGACATAAAATCCCCTACATCGAGCAGACTGCTTGTAATTTGTGTTGATAGAGACAATGACGTAGGCGAAAAGGCAGGAATTATCACTCCTGTTGTTGGAAGAGACGCATGTATAGAAGCAGCACAAAGACTTGCACTTGAAGATCCTGAGGACGCTGATTCTAATTCTATTTTTTACGCCATAAGGACATATGAAGACTTGGTAAGCAAAGGATATCAAACCGAAGTTGTTACAGTTGCAGGTACAAAAAATAAAGGAGTGGAAGCTGATGAAAAGATTGCACTGGAGATAAGAAAAGTTTTAGAAAAATTTTCAGCAAACGGTGCAGTTATTGTTTCTGATGGAGAAGATGATGAGAGCGTAATTCCAATTATTCAAAATGTTCTTCCCATTGTTTCTGTACAGAGAGTTGTGATGCGGGTTAGTAGGACCGTTGAATACTCCTATGCAGTTTTTGGAAAATATCTCAAGATGTTAATTTATGATTCCAAGTATTCAAAATTTGTCCTTGGTGTTCCAGGAATCTTGTTATTAATTGGTGGAATCGCATCTGTTGTTGGATATACAAAAGAAATTTTTGCTGTCTTGATTAGTGTACTTGGCGGAGCGTTTCTTATTAGAGCATTTGATGTTGATAGAGTTTGGTCAAACTGGGCAAAACCAACACCTGCGGGATTCATTAGGATATTTACTTTTGTAGCTGGCATAATTCTTATTTTAGCGTCAATACAATCTGGAATTTCATCATTAAATACAAGCTTGTTAGCACAAGACAAGGAAATACTAACTATAATCACAGACAAAATAGTAATCGGACAGTTTGTTGCTGGCGGGTTGCCATTTTTGTGGATGGGGGTAGGATCAATTTTTGGAGGAATGCTTCTTAGCAACTGGTTAAGTGGAAGCTTGAGAGCAATTTCCGATAGTCTAAGATTAATTGTATTAGGAGCTCTCTATCCTACAGTAGCACAGTTTACTAGTATGCTTGTTAATGACGAAAGCTCATTTACTCTAATACCACCGTTGTTAATCGGATTGGCAATAACACTGATATCTGCCACTCTTCTATTCCATAAATATAGGAAAAAGAAGGGTGGGCAAATATTAACGGAATAAAAAAAGTCACATTTGTTTTATCCGGTCTTTACAGACTTTACTCTAAGAAACTAGAAAAAGAAATTCTAAGAGATGACATGCCAAATCACATTGCCATAATTTTAGATGGCAATAGAAGATGGGCAAAAAGAAATCTAGTGATGCCGAAAGCAGGTCACTGGAGAGGTGCAGACGCTGTTGAAAATCTAATGGACTGGTGTGAAGAATTTGACATTAAGATCATCACTTTATATGCGCTATCTGCAGAAAACCTCGAAAGAAACGACGAGGAGTTAGAATATCTTTTCAAACTGATAAAAGAGCGCCTAGAAAAGCTGTACAATGATCCTAGGATTCATCGAACAAAGATGAGGGTAAAGGCAATAGGTCGAGTTGAATTATTACCAGAGTCAATAAAAGAGGTTTTGCACAGACTAGATGTGGCAACAAAAGATTATGACAGTCATTATCTTAATATCGCAATAGCATATGGGGGCCAAAACGAGCTAGTAGATGCAGTCAAAAAGATTGGTATCAAGATAAAGGAAGGAAATCTTGACGTAAACGACATTAACAAAAATGTAATAGAATCAAATCTTTACACATCACATCTGCCACAGTCATCGCCTGATATGATTTTACGTACATCTGGAGAAAAACGTTTGAGTGGATTTTTAATTTGGCAGAGTGCGTATAGTGAGCTTGTTTTTATGGATATTTTTTGGCCTGAGTTTCGAAAAATTGATTTGATGCGAGCCATACGAACTTTTCAAAAAAGAAAACGCCGTCTTGGCAAATAGCCAAAGACATTGATAAAAAATGATAAAGGAACAATCTGCAGGCACAGTATTATTTATTGAAGAGAATAATGAAAATCTATTCTTGCTTTTGCATTATCCCACAGGTCATTGGGATTTTGTCAAAGGTAAAATAGAAAATAATGAAAGTCCTGAACAAACAATAGTTAGAGAAACGAAAGAAGAGACGGGAATTACAGACATTGTATTTATAAAAAATTTCAAAGAAAAAATTGAGTATAGTTTCAAATTTAATGGAGATACAGTACAAAAAGAAGTTATATTTTTTCTTGCAAAGACAAACACAAAACAAGTTGAGTTGTCATATGAACACTTGGATTATGTGTGGCTTGATTTTGACAATGCGTTAAAGAAAATCACTTATGAAAACGCAAAAAATATTTTGATAAAAGCAAAAAATTATTTGGAAAAACTTAGCTGACTTAGTTTTCTAGTTGCGTCTAAGGGATTTTTTGATGAAAGTATGGTTCTGCCGACAATTAAAAAGTCAGAACCCGACGAAACAACTTTTTGAGCATCACCACCCTGGGTGCCTACTCCTGGACTGTAAATGTCAAGTCTTTTTTTTACTTTATTTTTACAATATTGAATAATCTGAGGAAATGTTGCACCAACTATAATGCCGTCTACCTTTTGAAGCAAAGCCAATTTCAGAAATAACTGATATAGCTTTGTTTTGCCAGTCATCTGTAGTTCGTAGGTATGTCTTGCCTCAGGCGCACTCATATGGCATAAAGTGATTATTCCTCTGTTTTTTTTGTGAGCATAATCTACAAGATTTTTGAGACTTGTTTTTCCCATAATTGGATTTACGATTATTGCGTCAAAACCACAGTTCCAGAGAAAGTCAGACGTTATTTGGTTTGTGTTACCAATATCGTTTAGTTTTATGTCAGCTATAGTTACAAGTCCATGGTCATGTGCAATGTCATTAATTTTTTTTATCTCTTTTGTTCCAAGTGGGAGTAATACGTGAAAGTTTAGCTTTAAACCGCAAAGATAATTATGTAGTGTTTTAATGTTTTTGATAGTTTTTGATTCTATGTTTTTGTTGGAATTGTAATCGTTTGCTAAAATTATACGGCCTTTTTCTTCAGATATCTGTTTTATTCTAGCTCTGAAGCTGGTCATAACTGACCAACGGATGAGTCTCTTTTAATTTTATTATTTTGATATAGGAATAGCCGTGTTCTATTGGATTTGCAACAAATGATGGCTGAGTTCCATTATGTGTGGCATACTTTAGAAATGGTTTTTCTGGATTTTCGTTTAAAACTACATGACAGAAATACGAGTCCCCTTCCTCATTAAAATTCATGAATACTCCAAGCAGCCACTTTCCTTTGTATGGAAACGCAAATAACGGAAATGGTGCCTCTTCAAAGCCATAGCTTAGTTTTGCAAGGCTTGCAAGATCCTCTAGCTCAATTGGATGATATTTTGCTTCGCCGTTACTTGATTCTGCTTTAAGCGTATCAGGCAGTGTTTTGATTTTAACTATAGGCGAATAAAGGCATGCAGAATCTGAGGTAGAGTTTACAATTGATGATTCTTCATTTCCTGCTTTAAAGCCATAGCATAGATAGTGCCCTATATTTTCAATCGGTGTATAATATACAATTGGTCTTTCTTTTAACAAATCCATCTGAACCGATAGAACTTTTTTTCCTTCATGTTCATGTAAAAATGAAACACGTGGAATTCTTTCCAAAGCACAAACTAATCGCGAAAACTCTAGTGGCGATGAGACTTGAATATATTTTGGGCGCTTGTCCATCTTCGATCCTTTGCAAATATTGCCAAATTAAAAGTTAGCCGAATTTGTGTTAGCTAGGCTCGTCTATCAACAATATCATTTATTGCAGGTCCCGTGCCTATGAGTGCGACAGGAACGCCTAATTTGTCTTCAATATTTTTTATGAATGATTTTGCTTCGTCATCTAGGCTCGCATAAGATGTTTTGTGCGCACATGAGGGAAACAGTACATCCAGTTTAGTTAT
This sequence comes from Nitrososphaerota archaeon, assembly GCA_016871975.1. GTDB lineage: Archaea > Thermoproteota > Nitrososphaeria > Nitrososphaerales > Nitrosopumilaceae > VHBM01. The sequence goes on from VHBM01000004.1 coordinate 15,081, forward strand.
GGCTATCTGTGTAGCACTGTTTAGCATGATTGCTTTTTTTGCTAGAGTGAAGTTGAATTCTGCTGCACGTCTCTGCCTGCCTGTAACCGTTCCCCACTCAGACCATCCCTTTTTTGATATAGTATCGGAGGCAAGCTCGTTTTCTAGCGGCCCTTCTCCAACACGTGTTACATATGACTTGAATACTACCATGACCTCATCTACTCTCTTTGGTCCCAATCCTATATCTGAGCAAATCCCAGATGCAGTGACATCCTTTGATGTCACATATGGATAGGTTCCATGCCATAGCGAAAGATACGTTCCTTGCGTTCCTTCAACTAGAACGCCTTTTTTTTCATCCAAGGCACGGTTGAGTGCAGATGGAACGTCTTCAAGATACGAAGACAGCGAATCAATGTCTTTGGCAAGTTTTAGTATTCTCATTGCCCTATCTGCATTTGCAGGACCTGTTCCTGACCCCGTACTTCCAATGGTGTCTTTTAGCTTGGAATCACGTTCTAGATGGGTTTCTTCAATAATACCACATCTTTGATCAACAAAGACTCTGTCTGAAACCCCAAAGTCATTTATTTCTTTGAGCAGAACTGTTGGATTTATCACAACGCCTGGTCCGATCATCACTTTTGAGCTTTTGTTTAAAAAACCGCTTGGGAGCATTCTTACTTTGTATACCTTGTCACCATCAGCTATTGTGTGACCTGCGTTTGGTCCAGCACCCCCCCGTACTACAATTGATGGATTATCCTTTAGCGCAAGATACGAAACTATCTTTCCTTTCCCTTCGTCACCAAAAAAACCGCCGACAATAACAGTAGAGGGCACAATTTTGAGCTTGAATTCGACGTATTTAATCTAAGTTGTTGCAATATTATTTTATTTTACAGTCTTTTGATGATCGGTATTGTCAGAGCCAAACTATGCTGGAAGTATAATCGTCAATTTAGCTAGTCTTCCGGACTTTCTTAGAAAACCAATCCTAAAAAAAAGAATGTTGGAATTTTTTTCAATGAATGAGCAAGAAAGAAAAGAGATTATCAATAATGCGCTAGAAGCTGGACCTACCATTCCATTTTCAAAATTTGCCAAACTATTCAAGACTTGGCTTGAGGTATTAACAACGATCTCAGAGGAGCAAAGGACCTATCTTTTTTCAGGTTATATTGATGAGGTTGTAAATGTTCCACAAAAGCTAATCAACTTTAATCTAGATGGAATTCTTGAGATCTTTTTGTCACTTGATGATTCAAAAAAAGAAACTCTTGCAGAAACGATAAGGAAGATAGTTTCTAGTCTTGATGCAAAAACAAGACATAGGTTGTTTTTGATAATACCAGATAGTGCGAAAAATCACATTGGGTTTTGAACGTCTGGCTTTCGATTCTTTTCGTCACTAAAATCTACTATATCTCCCTCTGGCGTCAAAACACCTACAAAAATTTTCTCGTGTTTTTTTAGAACCTTTCTGTGGTCAGGCAAAGACATGTCCAATCTCATTTCATTCATTACCATTACACGATATTCTTTCCACTGTGACCAGCAGTTATTACAGCATGGGTATGTAGCTGCTTTTGGATCTAGCTCCTCGCTATCAGGAATGGAGCCTTTGCACTTGGTACAGGTTCTTGTCATCAAATTTAGCTTCATAAAAACTCCTTTTATCTTTTTTTGGACCTAAATCAATAATAAATAACAACCACTAGATAACATGTGAAGATAAAATGCCCCAAGTGCAAAAAGGCTGCAGAGCTTGCACCTGACTATTCATCTGTAAAGTGTGAACACTGCAATTTGGATATGAGCTATGGAGAATACGTGAGATTTGTTTCCCAACATGATTCAAAATATTCAGATATACTTGGGGATTATACTGGAACTACAGGAGGCCAAACGGCTGGCACTTTAGATGAATGGGATTAACCTATAAGATTTAATAATTTTAAAGATTAGTGCGCATAGTTGGTATTTCTTTTAGAGAACATCCTCAACATGATAGGATTTGCAGTAGGACTAGTAATTGGAATAATGTCATATATTGGATTCAAAAATACTGGAAGTCCCACCTTATTTAGACTGGCAATTGCATTTTTTTCAATCAGTGTTGGGTTCTTTGTTATATGGACAGGCTACATGGTAGACGATTTTATTCTAAAGACTGGACAGATACAAAGATGGGTGCAGACCCTCGGCATTGCAATTCAGACAGTCGGTTATTTCTTTATCGCGTTTTCACATACAATAAAATCATTTTTCCCAAAATCGCGATACTTTAGATCAGTTGGCTATGTTCCGTTGTTTTTAGTTTCTTTTATCTCAATTGAGCACATTATAAGATCAATTTCATTTATTTTGCTTGTATATGGTGCAATTGAAACCATAGTCTCATACATTGAAGGAAGAAAAAAAGGTGCACTCTTTGTAGCATTTGGACTTGCCTTGCTTGCACTAGGTGAGTTTCTTGCATGGTATTCGTTTGTCTTCCCAGAAACTATTTTGTATCCAGCGTCAATCGTAGTCAAAATCGCAGGACTGCTTTTGCTGTTTGTACCTGTAAGCAAGGTTCCTCTAACTAAAATAAAGTTTGACAAGTTTGAGGAATAGGTATTCTATACATGAGCCTAGGTATAAACAAGACAAATTCCATTGTCAAAATCTTTTATCTTAATAGTATATTGAAAAATATCCTATAACTATCATATTCGAAAAGAGGAGAAGATGGGGTCGTGTCAGCATATAGAACACATATGAAGATAGTTGGAGAAATACTCACAACTGCAAGAGATGATGCACCTGATGAAAATGGTGCCAGCGTTACTTACCTGATTAGAAAGGCAAACATTTCTCATGTAAGAATTTCAAAGATACTTGGCACACTTGTCTCGCAGGGACTTTTGGAGCAAAATGATTCTAGAGGAGCATGTAAATACAAAATTAGTCAGTCTGGAAGAGAATTTCTTGTTGCATATCAGACATTTAGTAAATTTGCAGACAATTTCGGTCTGACAATTTAATCATCTAATTCGTCATCAAAATCATCTTCAAAGTCATTATCTAAATCTGGTTCTGCAGACATAATTATTTTATGAAATTTTTTGTCATAATTTTTACTCGCCTAGTATCTGTACCACAAGATTTCGCTCTCTGCCTCTAGTGTCAAGCTCTACAAATACGATTTGTTGCCATGTTCCAAGCAACAGCTTGCTGTCTTGAAACGGTATTGTCAGCGATGGTCCCAATAGTGATGCTTTGACATGTGAGCGGCCATTTCCATCATGCCACATTTTTTCATGATCATATTCCATATTTTGTGGTGCTATTCTTGCAAGCATTTTTGGGAAATCCTTGACCAGTCCTGGCTCGTACTCGATTGTAGTTATTGACGCCGTAGATCCTGAAATAAACAACGTTACATTGCCGTTTCTTATTTTTGAGTCTTGGACAATTTTTGCAACCTGTTGAGTTATGTCGATTATGTCGTTTTCTCCTTTTGATTTTATTGTAATTGTTTTTGTAGTTACAGCCATGGCCTTTACCGTAATTTGATTATTATTCAAGATAGTAGCACATAAAGTACATGCAGGTTTCCTGTGACAAAAAAGGCCTAGAAATTGCGGCAAAATCTGTCCGCAATGGAGGAGTGATAGTTTTTCCAACCGATACTGTTTATGGGCTTGGTTGTGATCCTTACAACTCAGAGGCTGTAAAAAAAATTTTTAAAATTAAAAAAAGGGGACAGACTAAATTATTTCCTATTCTTGCCTACTCAAAAAAAGAGCTTTCAGATATAGTGGTTTTTGATGAAAAATCAGATAAAATTGCAAAAAAGTTCTGGCCTGGCCAAGTTACCTTGGTTTTAAGACTAAAAGACGATAGAATTAGAAAATCCATGAATGCTCAGGACAAAATAGCTGTACGAGTTCCAAACAACCGTTGTGCATTGGCATTACTAAAAGAATGCAAGCTACTTGTTGGAACAAGTGCAAACATCTCAGGCATGCACTCATTTACAAATGCTGATGAATGTCTTGAGAATCTAGTAGGATATGACGTCTTTGTTGATGGTGGGACTATACCTAGCTCAGGCGAATCAACCATTATTGAAGTCGATGATGGCAAACTAGTAGTTCACAGGGAAGGCGCCATCCCAAAAATGGAGATTATGAAACTGTTTTGAATCTAATTGTCACATGTCCAAGAAACTTTGAAGAAGAAGCGCAAAACGAGATAAAAAAAATCCTAGAAGAATTAGGCGATAAAACACCTGAAATTACAATTACAGACTTGTCAGGAATACTTACAGTAAAGACATCGATAGACCATGATTCTGTTATAAGAAAAATAAAGCAAATACTTGATGATGAGCCTTGGTCGATAAGATACTCGCTTAGAATAATTCCAATACAAGGCATCTCAACAACAAGCGTTGATGCAATTGCATCCGAGATGAAAAAACTAACAGGCGTGATTCAAAAACATGAAAGTTTTAAGATAGTTGTTGAAAAGCGAAATTCGAATATTTCTTCAAAGGAAATAATAGTAGAAATCGCAAAAAACCTGCAAAATAAGGTATCAATGGAAAACCCAGACTGGATATTATTAGTTGAAATTCTTGGAGGCAAAAGTGGTGTATCTGTGGTAAAAGAGGATTCGATTATCAGCGTGCAGAAAATAAAACGCAGACTATCTGAATAATACTGCTGCTCTTTCTGTCAGCAAATCTTCCAATGGTGTCTTTGACAGTACTGTGCCTAGTTGTTTTTTTGATATATTGAATTGTTTTTTTAAAAATGATTGGTTATTTTTTGCTAGTCTTGTTATTGATGGTTTTAGTAAAGTGTACAGCTTGTCCAAAGGCAGTTTTTTACCAATTGCAATAATTACAAAATCTTCGTTGTTTTTTACTCCTACAGTATTTATTGCCTGAATAATTTGGTTTGTTCCTGCAAATCTCATAAGTATGTCAGTTTCTAGCTTTTTTGAAAGTAAAATGTCATGTTTCTTGGCATAAAGCGATAATAGAATTATTTTTTTTACATGGTCTGGATTAAGTATAAAATTTGATGATATGCCTTGAATTACAATATTTGGAAATTTTTCTCTTAATTCGTCAAGAAACTTTATGTTAGATTCTTGTTTTTTCATTGCAAAGATCTCTACTGTTTTATTATCTACTAGAAACTTGATTCGAGTCGAACCACCATGGATTATTGGTATTATGCTGACAGTGTCATTTGCCTTTAGTTTAGCTGAAAAACCACCCATTGTGGATGAATCCACGCCATTAACTGCCACAAGTAGGTTGTTTGTATCAAGATCATTCGTATTTTCTGGTTTATTTTTTACCAAAAAATCAAGTAGATCTTGAATTGTCAGATTATCTTGAGTTACAGTAATTTGGTCGGTTGAAAAAATTTTTTTTGCTCCACCAAACAGTTTGACCGTAATCAATGCAATTTTGTTAATTTGTAACTCGAAATTAATCTTATTCTATGAAATCTTAACTTGCGATTTCTTCTGTGATTGGTTCTGCTTCTACAGATTCGGCAGTTTGGTTTAATTCCTGTTTTTCACTTTCAATCTCTTCAAGCTCACGCTTTATGCATTTAGTGATATATCCTGCCAACTGATTTTTCAAACCTTTAGAGCGGACTATGGAAACTTGATCTAACACTTGTTTGTTTTCTGCAAAATCTGTTCCAAATCTGTCTTTGTGGTTTTTGAGAAGATCTAGTGCTAGTCGTTTGATTCTATCCACTCATCCGGTTATCAAGGTGGGTTTTTTATACCTATATGCCAAGATACACATCTGAATTTTTTTCTAAAATTTTTGACAGCTCATCATACGACTTTCTCAGTATCTTTGAGGCGCAAAAGACAACACTTGGTATAAAACTAATCTGAGCTGGCTTTAGTCCAAAACATTTTGCAAATCTTACTGGTCCATCTGTCTCTACTAGTATTTTGTCTTCATTTGTGTTTTCTAGCAAAACTTGTTTATCCTTTGCATACACCATAACAGGACCATACGATACGTAAAATCCATTATCCATTGCTTTTTTTAGTTGTTGCTTGCTTCCATCAAACCAGTGTAGTAACACTCCTTTAAGGGAATATGATGAAAGAATTTGGTAAATCTCATCGAGTGTTTTTCTTGAGTGAATTGAAATTGGTTTTTCTAGTTTTTCTGCGTGTGATAAAAATTCTCTAAAAACATGTTCTTGCCTTTCAAAGTCTTCCTTTGTATTGACATATGTCTTGTCCAATCCAATTTCACCAATCCCTGCCAGTTTGTCTGAATTTTGATTGATTAGATCTAACACAGGTTCAGTTTCTTGGCTTGCCATTTGTGGATGAATGCCAACAAATGGCAGTATCAGGTTGCTTTTTTTTGCAAGCTCAAGTGTTTTGATTGAGGTTGTATAGTCTACAGAGACGCAGCATCCTTTGATCTGCATTTTTTGCATGCCATTAATGATAAAGCCTAGTTCTTTTTCATAGAATGGATCCGACAAGTGAATGTGAGAGTCTACTAGCCAGCTCATGGTTTTTCGTAATTACCTGTTGAATTAGTCTGTATAAATCGATTCCAAGGTGATTATTTTTTACTCAAAGTTTTTTATCGTTGATTTTAAAGACTCTTTTGATGAAATCATCCGAGCTTGGGCTATCAGCTATGTACAGGATCTTAAAAAAATCTGGAGCAGAACGTGTCAGCGATGAATCAGCTGATGAGTTAAGGCGAATACTAGAAGAGGTTGCTACAAACATAGCTAAAAGTGCAGTCGAAATGTCAATTCACGCTGGAAGAAAAACTATCAAGGCAGAGGATATCAAACTAGCAGCAAAGCCATTTGCAAAATTATAATCTAAGAGTTTAATTGTTGTCAAGTTGTTTTTCTGACTACGGTGAGGTGGCAGAGCGGTTATGCGTGGGCCTGCAGAGCCTATACAAGGGGGTTCGACTCCCTCCCTCACCTTCTGTGTAATTTCTGATCTTAGTTCAGTTATTATGTAATTACCTGCTTTTCTAAATATAGAACATTTTAGAAAAGATACTTGGCTCAGTTAAACAACAATGGCCTGCTTGAATATATCCCTGGTTTGCAGTCACTAGTAGTTCAAACTATAGGTCAACCATTGGAGGGATTTTCAGAAAATATTCGAGTAAGCATTAAAGAGTATGTTGAGGATGCAAGTAACGAAGTAGAAAAGGGAAATAATTTTCTTCATTGGATTTTAACCAGAGTTTTTGAGGCAACAGAAGACGATGCTGCAGATGCTATAATTGATGGAGCAAATGATCTTGGAATAGATGCATATCTACCAGTTGATTTTTCAGACAACACAATAAGGTTATTTCAATCAAAGTATGGCTCATCTCATTCTATAGATGCAATAACCAAGTTCAAAGAAGATGTCAAGCGACTGCTTGGTCGTGATGTTACAAAAATGCGTCCAGAACTTGCACACCTTGTCACCCAGATACGGGAGAAAAACCTCCAGATAAAGTGCTGCTATGTCACTGACCAGAAAGTAGACTACAAGGCAGATGAGGCAGTTGAGATAATAGACATTGAAGAAATCATACAAAAGCTATGGGCCAGAATAAAAAAGCCGGCAGCAGGCAAAAAATCAAACATAAAGTTAGAAAAGATGCTTCGACACGACAACACTGTACTTGGTATCTTGAAGCTACGTGAACTGACAGACTTTGTGATAAAAAACCGCGATTATGTGTTTGAATCAAACATAAGGCAATGGATGCAGTTTAAGACCTCAGTAAACAAAGGAATTCGCGAAACCCTGCAAAATAATCCAAACAAGTTCTTTTACTATAACAATGGAATAACCATAGTAGTAAGTGATTTTGAGGAGCTAGAAAACAACACACTTGTCCTACATGCACCTCAAATCGTAAATGGAGCACAGACATCAAACTCTATTATTGACAAGGCAAAGCGCACAAACAACCTTGATGGAAGCATAACTGTTACAGTAATCAAAGCAGACGACGAGCAAGATCAAAACAACATAACAAAGTACAGAAATTCACAAAATGCAGTCAGGGGAAAGGATCTAGTCTCTCTGATGGACTTTCACAAGTCAATAAAGTCTCAGCTGGAAAATCTCAGATATTTTTATGAGATTCAGGCAGGATCTTTTGACAGCAAGACAAAGTCACAACAAAACGAGTATGTTGGAGATTCAATTTACGACAACTACCTTCCAGAAAATCATAAAAAAGTCATAGTAGCAAAAGATGCAATCCAGTCTCTAGTTGCAGGGCTAGAACAAAGACCCACAGAATCATACAGCTCACCTGCCCAGTTCTTGCCACGTGGTAGTAAATATGATGAAGTCTTTAATGAAAACCTAAAAGATGACTATAGACTATTACTTTACCCATACCTTGTAAAGGAATACTCTAAAAAATCGCTAAACTATGGTAAGCGTGGAGGTCACAAAACCAAAAGATATGCCACACTCTTTTTTGTAGCAGTTTACTTTAGAATACTGCATAAGAAAATTCTTGATACAAAAGGCGAGTTCAAAGAAGACATTAACAGACTAGAGCCCATATTCCGAAGCTACAAGCTAAATTGCAGAATACTCAAGCTTGCAGATACTGTTGTTACCAAGTTTCTTGAAGATTCAGTTGTAGATGATGAGATAAATGAAGCAAATACAAAACACAATTTCTTTTCTCATAATGTATGGAGTGATGCAATGCTGCGTGTTGTAGACAAGAAAATAAAACAAGAAGAAGAGGAAATCGAGAACATCAAAAAGCTAGTACACAGTTTGTTATAATCAAAGCGCGGTAGACATCTAACCATGTAAAAATTGCAGGAGGTTTACATTGGCCAGACTCTACCGCAATTTTCCTATAATGCAGTGATATTTAACTAGATTTTTCTTGCAGGATCTGATTTTTATATAGAACTAATCGAAAAATTGCACCATGATAAAGGAATTCAAGTGTACAATTTGCGGCCAGGCAATGGATCAGAAATACTTGCCTATGAAGAACTGGAATATAGATGGTCTTTTGTGTGGTAAATGTTATTCTAAAAAAATTTTTGAACACTATCCTGGAAAACATGTACGTGTCAATACATCTGACTAAAATTTGAAAATAATTTATCAGTTCATTTCTTTATACTTGTTTGCATAAAGACAGTTCCATGTAAGTGGATCCTCTTTTACCTGATCTTCTTGAAGAAATTTAATGTCGGTTATGGTTTTTTGTCTTTTCAAGAGATTCACCTGAAAGCTTTCAAACTTTTTGCAGCTACAGTCTTCTACAAGACATGCATCTGAATCTCCTTCTTCGTGATCATCGAGTCTGTGCCTACAGTTACAAACTGTATCATCTTTTGCATCTTTTTTGTGCATTGTTGAATAAACACCAAACCTCAGATATGCTTCACCGCCATGTCCATTTTTGAATCGTTCATAGTGCTCAGACTTTGACAGGATCTTGAAAAACGATATGTTGGTTGCCTGTTTTTTTGAATCAGAGCCCATGATAAACCAGTATTTGTCACCTGTTTCGACAAATCGTAGTTTGATGTCATGATCAGGCCACCAGTGAATTGTTGCATGCCATAGGTTTGCAGCCTGTTTTCTTTCCGAAAATAGTGGGACTATGTTCATTCTTAGGTCATAATATCGATAAGCAACTCCAAGAAAACCATCAAACCAAGGAGGGAGACTTGATTTATTTTGCAACGAACCAAGATCTAGAGTATTATATTTATCTCATCGTAAAAAGAGGTAATACTCTTATATTGCAGTATTAGGAGGAAAAGTTGTATGGTAGTGTATAGATCCAGCATGCAAATTGTAGCTGACCTTCTTACAGCAACAGACCAATGTGGTCAAGAGGGAATAAAGACAACAACACTGCTTACAAAGGCAAACCTTTCACACTCTAGACTTGCAAAGTTTATCGAGAATCTAACAGGCGCTGGTCTGATTAACAAAATAGAGTATGATGGAAAAAATGTCTTTGTGATAACTCCTAGAGGCAGACAATATCTAGAGTCATACAAGCAATTTTCTGATATAGCAGAAACTTTTGGATTAGAAATTTAAGAAACTACTTTTTTGATTTGCGACTTTTATTGAGGTCTCGACGCGCCTTTCTGTCCTTCATTGCGCTGTAAATTATTACAAGAATTGCCCCGCCAAGCATCGTATAAAACATCACAATAACAGGTGGATCTCTTGTTACTGCTATGCCCATACCTGCAATTAAAAACATCAGGACCATTATCAGGTACTTATCCATGTGAGACCAAGATCACAAAATAATATATCTTTTTGAAAATGGTTGAATGCAAATGTCAAAAATACTAGAATTGATTGGTTTTGGGCTTGTTGGAGGAACGATTTATGCCTTTTTGGGACTCATACCACAAAAGGATCCTTTAGGATGGCCACTCTTTTGGGGCTGTGCTGCAGGGGCACTTGCAATTATTATTTATCGCAAAAAAAAGCGAAAAAAGTAGCGCGTCTATTTTCTTTTTAAATTGTTTTTTGGGTTTTTCTGATCAAAATTTGATCAACCGACAGATCTATAAAGGAGCATTTTGCGTATTAACGAGAGGGCATATGAGCGAGGCAGGAGTCTGGTGGAAAGGACTAAAAGAACTCGAAGTTGACATAGAAACCCTCGATGATAATAGAAAATAGATTTTGATTTTACAATTTTTTAGTAAAGCCTCGAACGGGGTTTGAACCCGTGGCCTAACGCTTACGAGGCGTTCGCTCTACCAGGCTGAGCTATCGAGGCACGCATCGGTTCCTATTAGAGTTTATAAAAAGCCTTTCTGGTTTGGTTTCAGTGAAAATATCAATCTCCGGTATTAGGGGAATTTTCGGAAATGATTTTACGCAAAGAGATGTTTTAAAATTCTGCAACAGCTTTTCTGTGCTTGTAAAATCAAAAAAATGCGTTATTGGTACAGACACAAGGCCGTCTTCACACATAATAAAAGAGACAGCTGCTGCTGCGCTGATGCAGTGTGGTATTGATGTATTTAACTTGGGAATGGTTCCAACACCTGTTGTGTTCAGAGAGTCAAGAAAGTATGGCGCTGGAATAGTTGTAACATCATCACACAATCCTATAGAATGGAATGGTCTCAAGTTTACTGTTGATGGAAGAGGAATAAATGAAGACGAGCTAAAATTGGTTGCAAGTGAACAAATCACATCAAAGGCAAAAATTGGAACTGAAAACTTGATTGATTCAAGCTATGTTGATGATGCTGCTAAATTGATTGGTAAGATAAGCGACATGCCAAAGACAACAATAGACATTGGAGGAGGTGCCGCAAGAAATGTTGCACCGTTGCTTTTAAAAAAATTAGGATGTAATGTGAAAACCATAAACGAAGACATTGGCAAATCTACCCGCGGACCTGACCCAACCACAGATAATCTGAATACTCTCATATCAAACACAGGCAACAAAGACATTGGATTTGCCTTTGATCTCGATGCTGATAGGCTAGTTGTTGTCTATGGTGGGAAAAAACAGTCATCTGATGTAACCTTGGGGCTAGGAGTCGCAAAGGCGCTAGAGCTTGGATACAAGAAATTTGTTTTTAGCATAGACACTAGCGTTGCAATTGAAAAATTTGTTAGACAAAACGGTGGAACTGTCCAGAGATCAAAGGTAGGTGAGGCAAATGTCATTGATCTTATGTTAAAGACAAAGGCTCAGGCAGGTGGAGAAGGTAGTAGCGCGGGTTTTATCTTGCCTGAGTTTAATTTTTGTAGAGATGGTCTACTAGCTAGCGGTTTTATTGCATCTATGCTTGGAACCTCAGCCTTTAATGAGATACTAAAGTTCATGTCAAACTATCATCAAAATAGGGACAAGATTGCAATCAAGGCAGATCTACACGATAAGACAATATCAAAACTCTATGAAAACATCAAAGGAAGATTTAGTGAAATCATTACAATCGATGGGATCAAGGCAATAATTGATGAGGATAGCTGGGTTCTAGTAAGAAAATCAAACACAGAAGACACTATCAGAATTTCATCAGAATCAAACAACTTGAAAAGATCTCAGGAGATAAAAAATGAGGTTTTAGATTTGGTGAAAAAAAGTCATGAGCAGATTAAATGAGGAAAAAATAATAAAAATTTTTCAAAGACATCTTAACAAAGACTTTGTTTCTGAAGACGTAGAGACATTCAAAATAGACAAGATTTCATGCGTTGTCAAGCTTGATACACTTGTTGAGAGCACCGACATTCCACCCAAAATAAAATTGCAAGACGTTGCAAGAAAAAGCATTGTTGCATGTGTTAGTGATTTTGCAGCAAAAGGAGTCAAGCCCCTTTATGGCATAATCTCTGTGACAATTCCAAGAAAATTTTCAAAATCAAAAATACAAAATCTAGCAAAAGGATTTGGTCTTGCGTCAAGAGAGTTTGGCATCAAAATACTTGGTGGTGATACAAACGAAGGAAAGGAACTAGTGATTCAGGTTTTTCTTGTAGGTACGTCTGATAGCATAATTACACGCAATGCTGCTAGAGCAAATGATGTCATAATAGCTAGTGGGCCCTTTGGATACTCTGCTGCGGGCCTCAAAATACTGCTTGAGGGTAGAAAATCAGATACCAAGTTTTCAAAAAAAGCGGCAAATACAGTATTCAGGCCAAGACCGAGGATACGGTTTGGGTTACAAAGTCGCAGTTACTTTACATCGGCAATGGACTCTAGCGATGGTCTTTCTACCACACTTTATGAAATGGCAAAACAGAGCAAGAAAAAATTTGTCATAACAAATCTCCCAGCAAACTCTGATGTTTTTGAATTTGCAAGAAAAAACAGACTAGATCCTTTAGACTTGGTTTTCAACGGAGGTGAAGAATACGAAATTGTTGCAACTGTTAGTCCTGCAAAGCTACAAAGACTAAAAAATAATGCTAAAAGACTGAAAATCTCACTTTTTGAGATAGGATTTGTTACTTCTGGTAAAGGAGTAGAATATTGGCAGGGAAACAAGATACTAAGAATAAAAAATCGTGGCTGGATGCATTTTTCAAACTAGTGGCAATCTAAGCTTGGGAAATCTTTATCAGTTTTAGTGAATTGTTTATACCATGGAAGTTCAAAGGGCAGCTCAAAGACTTTTGCAACTTAGCCCATCTGTAAGAGTAGTAACTATTTGCAACAATGATGGAAAGCCAATCTTTTCTGCACATGCGAGAAGAGTGAAAAACCTTCTCTCAAGAAGAGAGAGTAAATCTTCTTTGCAATCTGCGGCAAGAGCTTGGAAAACAAGAAGATTACTACAAAGAAAGCTTGGGCCATGCAAATATGTACTGGCTGAATACGGAAAAGTAAAAAGAATTGTCATGCCTGCGGGAAAAAATCACTTGCTGTATGTGACTACCACACCAGCCTATGATCACAACAAGGTAATTAGAAAAGTGCGTTCATTTCGATAGCACTAACCTCATTATTTTTTAATAATAACTTTGGATGTTGCTCTACTGAGCTATTTGATGTTTTGTTGTATTTGTTTAGAGTTTTCTTCTTCTGGTTCCTCTACCAGAGCTAACCCACATGCCTTTTGTGGATTTAGTTGGCGTGCTTTCAATATCGCTAAACTTGACCTTTGAGGTTCCGCGGCCCATTGTGATATACCTGTCTTTAGCTGCCTGCTTTTGCGCTTCTTGATGTTCTTTGAACGCTGCACCTGTCCAATTGTCTTTCTCTTTTTCGGTTACACGCCTTGAAGTTCCTCTTCCTCCAACACGAATGATTCCCATTTTGTTTAACCTGTATAGTAATAGTTGTATCTCTTTATAAAAATTTGATGCGTGGTTTTCAAATTTGATATTTAATTTCGTACATAAATCAAAATTTCTTTGGCTCGCATGGATCCCAAACTAATGTTTTTTAAACCCATCAAAGCGTGGGTTAACATTGTCAGAATCAGAGTCAAAAATTGATGAAATGGATGAAGCCTTAGATGAAGAAGAGCTCAAAGAAGATGAAGAAGCCCAAGAAGTTGAGATAAAAGCAAAGAAAAAAAAATCAGAAAGAGATGACACTTCTGGCAAAGAAAAATGGGGCATTGCACACATTTTCAGCAGCTACAACAATACCATTATTCATATGACTGACCTGACAGGTGCAGAGACCATAGCACTAAGCTCAGGTGGAGTCCATGTAAATGCAGATAGATACGAGTCTTCACCCTTTGCTGCAATGAAGGCTGCAAATGCGGTAGTCGAGTCCGCTAAAAACAAAGGTTTTACAGCTTTTCATATACGAGTAAGAGCAGTTGGTGGCGTTGGTTCTAGAGTTCCAGGACCAGGTGCTCAGGCTGCAATAAGGGCCCTTGCACGTGGTGGCTTTAAGATTGGACGAATTGACGATGTCACACCAATCCCGCATGACACCACACGAAAGAAGGGCGGCAAGCGTGGAAGAAGAGTCTAGGTCTCTTCTGCTAGTTTTAGTTTAACATTACATCCACGAGATTCAAAAAAATCAGACATAAATCTTGAAAACTTTTCCTCAGATTTCTGTCCTTTTGACTTTTTTATCATATCTGCAAACTTTTCGTTAATGCAAAAAAGAAGATTTGGTCTCAACCAGATCTTGAAAAAAGTCCATCCAAAGCGGGACATTGGGTTGCTCAGATGATAACCTCCTTCAACCTTGCAGAGGTTTTGAAGCTCATCTAGTGCCTTTGTAATGCACTCTTTTTCTTGATCATAGTTGATGGCGCTAATCTCTAGAACTGTTTTCATGACTCGGCATCATTGCTTGGTTGAGTTGACTTGCTTAGCTTATCAGATAGCGAGACAAATTTACCGTCCTGTTCAATGTTAATTTTAGTTTCTAGCCTGACATTTACGCCAACGGCTCTAAACAATGCTAAAAGTTTTCCGCCATCAAGTGTTTCATTTATTTCGCCAGACGATATCAGTTCTGCAAGTTTTCCAATTACAAATTTTGTCTGGCTTGGAAACTGAGTCTCTGCATTTTCTAGAACCTCAAGGCCACGGTAGCCAAGCTGCTTTACAACTATCTCACGTGGTGATGACGCGCTCTTTTTTTTCTCTTCAAGTGATGATTTTAGCTCTTCTTGTTTTTTCTTGTATGAAATGTTTTTTTGCATTTCTGCCAAGCGTTTTTGTTTTAGTGCCTCAAGGTCCTTGTCCTCTTCGCTCATCCCTTTATCACGCCTATTGGTACAAGTTTTGCAACCTTTGTTGCAATACCCAACTCATGTGATACATTGACTACTGCATCAACATCCTTGTATGCTTGTGGAGTTTCTTCTACAACACCGTCTCTTGTCAATGATTTGATAAATATGCCCTTGTCTGCAAGTGATTTTTTTACCTGCTCTTCTGTGTAATCACGTCTTGCCTTTGAGCGAGACATCATACGTCCTGCTCCATGGGCTGTAGAGCCAAAACTAAGATTCATCGAATTTTCTTTACCTAAAAGAATCCAGCTTGAGGTTCCCATCGAGCCTGGAATAAGAACGGGTTGGCCAATATCACGATATTTTCTTGGAACTTCTTCACGATTTGCAGGAAATGCTCTTGTTGCACCCTTGCGATGAACCACCACAGATTTTAGCTGGCCATCAATTTTGTGTTTTTCAACTTTGGCAATATTATGAGCCACATCATAAACTAGTTTCATATCAAGATCAGATTCTGATTTTTTGAATACACGCTCAAATGATTTTCGCGTCCAGTGGGTAATCATCTGCCTGTTGCTCCACGCAAAGTTAAGTGCTGCAAACATTGCAGTCCTGTAAGACTCGCCTTCTTCTGATTTGTTTGGCACACATGCAAGCTCTCTGTCTGCTAAGGTTATGTTGTATTTTCTTTGCGCTTGCTCTGATATCCTAAGATAATCGCTGCAGACTTGATGGCCAAATCCTCGAGATCCACAATGAATCAAAATTGTTATAGAATCTTTTGTGATTCCCATTTTTTTTGCTGCATTTTCATCTAAAATTTCTGCCACCTTTTGTACCTCAAGAAAATGATTTCCAGAGCCAAGACTGCCAAGCTGTGGCATACCTCGCTTGCGTGCTTTGTCAGAGACCTTGTTTGGGTTTGC
>VHBM01000005.1 GCA_016871975.1 Nitrososphaerota archaeon
AGCATTTGTACCAAAAACGTTCGTTTGTCTACATCCACAGTTTTGCTTACAAAACCTGATGCAGACATTAATGAAAAACGATAAGCCTATGCCTTTATTGCTATCGTTTCTGCTTGTGCGTCAGCTTCTACGCGAGCACGAAGCTTTGCCTTGTACTTGAGATTTCGTGGTTTGGTTCTTAGTCTGTATCCACAGCATGGACACCAGAGTCCTTCCCATTTGATGAATATCTCACATATCTGGCATCGTCTTTGACCTGATGCATAGCGACCGGTTCCTACCGGCTTTTGTGCTTTGTATCTGGAACAGATTCCTTTACATGTCATTTGAATTCATTTCCTCGGGAATCTATTATAGGATTCATATCTATTTAAGGATGGATCGGAAATTTCTATATGTTTTATTTTGATTTCTTGAAAAAAATTTATTGATTTATATTGATCATATGATCTTTTTGACAAAAACTCGAAAAGTTCTATAAATATCTACCTGATTTTGCGAATATCGTATTTTAACTGTTTAGGCACAAAACTCTGGAAAGTTGTTTAAAAATATGCTCATTTTGGGTTCATCTTTTATGAACAAATCATGAAAGAAATTTCATGATAAAGTAACAAAAAGTGCGTCATAATTCCCATTTTTTGTTCCTAGGTCTGCCTAGATCTGAGAATATGTAATTTCCCTTCTTTATTAGATAGAATCTCTTGTACGTATTGACTAAAATGAACATTTTTCATCTGCACAAAGACAAATGTGAAAAATGTAATGAAAAATTTTCAAAATATGATGAGCTTATTGCACATACAAAACAGACTCATCATCATACTATAGTAAAATGTAGCAAGTGTGGAAAAGAGTTTATCCATGAAAAGGATCGCCTTCATCACACACGTGAAGAACACAAGAAATTAACCAGTTCTTGATAATGGAAGTATATGATGCCTGTATCCTTCGCGCTGTGTGATGTACTTTGCAGACATCATGTCTCGCTTTCCTCGCTGGTTTTGGTTTTTTATCTTAAGCGAGGTTTTTCTCTCATCAACAAACTCTAGCTCAAAGTGAGAGCAGAATCGAAGATTCAGCATTTCTGTAATTTTTCTTGCAATTCCCATGTTGCCGTTTCCAACCTTTACTATCTTTCTTTTTGCCTTGAGTTCTGCAAGTATGTTTACCACATGCAAAACTAGCTCATCAACTGAGGTAAAAATCGAGCTTTCAATTTCTTTTCCATAGTAAAATACAGAAAGACCAATTCTGTGACCTGGGTCTATTCCAATTACTAGCTCGTCTTTTTCAAGGCCTAAATCAAGCTCCTTGATTAGCAGTCCGCGAATTACTGTTGGGTCTTTATCACAAATTTCCTCATGAAGTAAAGGCTTGTTAAAAGATTCCGGGCTTTCCTCTACAGTTGTTAAAACGAGGCTTCCATCATATGTGGTGATTTGTTCTGGCAAAAGCGAATCATATTGAATGTTTAGTGTTTTGAGTGCCTTTACAAACTTGAAATAAGGTTTACCATAGGTTGTCGCAATCCCAATTTTTGTGTGAATTAGCGGATCGATATTTTTTATGCGGAAATGAGGAATTTAGGTCTATGCCTTGAGGATCGTTGACACAACGTGCTCAACTGCTTCATCAAACTTGGTATCAATTTGCTTTTTCATCTTTTCAACCTGCGCATCGCCTGATTTTAGGATCTGTTGAGCCTGAGCCTTTGCCTTGTCTCGTGCATCATTGATTATTCTTTCTGCCTCTTTTGTTGCCATCTGTCTTACCTGCTCTAAAAGGCTGTCAATTTCTTTTTGAGTTTTTCCCTGCAGATTCTTTTTCATATCTGCTACCTTGGCATTAAGTGAATCAATGTCATCTTCAAGGCCAGATAGTGCCTTTATAATTACATCAACTTTTGAGGTTTCTACTTGGCTCAATTTAGCTTCAACTTCTCCAATCCATAATTAAATCATTCATTTGGTAGTAAGTAATAGTATGGCCCTTGCAAGATCGCCTTTAGCTTCTGCCAGTGCGTTTTTTGCTTGTTCTGCACCTACATTTGCCTGCTGGCAAACAAGCTGGATGTCTTCATCACTAAATATTTGAACTTCAAGCTCACGTTCTTCAATTCCGTTTGCAACTACTTGAAAAATAGAGTTGTCCTTTGCCTTCATCTCTGTAACTGCGGGCTTTGATAGGATTATTTCTTTTTTGTCTGTCTTTATTATGACTTCTTGGACGTTTGGGATCTCATTCATGTCAAGACCCATCTTATCTAGCATTCTTCGCATCTGACGGTTTCCGCCGCGCATCATGGTGTTTCAGTTCCCTCTTTCGGACTTTTTAAACTATCTCTGATTTTTACTGCAACGCCTCTTTTCATTTGCATGATTAGCTCAGATGGCAATACTGCCTTTCCAACAGCTATTACTTTGTCTTTGTATAATACCGGAACATCTGACTGTATTCTGATATTTTTTCCACACCATACAACATGTTTGCAAAAAACTGATTTTCCGTCTTCGACAAATGGCTTTGACTCTTCATCGATTTCAACGCAGTTTTCCTTGAACTTTTTACTTTTCAGAAGTATTTGAGCAAATAAAGGCGAAATTGCAAGACCGCCGTCAATTCTTAGGACACAGAGAAGTTTTTTGTCATGATATACTTCACGAATTCTTCCTGTTTTTCGTGAAAATGTGATTTCAAGGTCTTTAGGCAGATAGCGTGAAACGCCGATTCCGAACAAGGCATCAATTGTATATTTCAGCTTTAGTACAGGGTCCATGATTTTGTCATAATTTGTTTCTAAATATGTCTTGATAAAATTCAATTGTCTCTTTTCTATTCATGTTGTCATGGTATCTGTCACAAGAATTATGGAAAAGGCCCTCTTTGGTTTTGCAAAGCAGTGGATTGCAGGAGATACACTAGAGAACGCACTAAGCTCTGCAAGACAGACCTACAAAAAAAAGATGAATGTAATAATCAACAAGCTTGGTGAATACAATACATCAAAAAAAATTATAGCTGAAACTGTAAGTGAATATCAAACAATTCTTGCATCATTGAAAAAATCAAAAATCGAGGGAGGTATTTCTGTCAAGCCAACCCAGGTTGGGCTCCTTGTGAGCAAAAAAGAATGTATCAAAAACTTTAGTTCCATAATAAAGACTGCTGCACTGTCAAATTCGTTTGTATGGATAGATATGGAATCATCTGATCATACAGATGAGACCTTGGAAGTATATCACAAGCTCTTTAACAGCTATGAAAGACTAGGGCTTGCACTACAATCAAACCTCAAGCGGACAAAAAATGATCTAGTTGATCTTTTAGAGCGCGGCGCAAAAATAAGACTGGTAAAAGGAGCATATAGGGAAAATGCCAGAATTGCCTACAAATCAAAGCTTCAAGTAGATGAAAATTTTCAAAACCTTACAAAAGTGCTTTTTAAAAAAGGAAACGAGTTTGGCATTGCAACCCATGACTGCAAGATGATAGATGCCGCAGTTGCATTATCAAAAAAATATCCACGCCAGTTTGAGTTTCAGATGCTAAAGGGGATAAGAGACGAGCTAAAACTCGAACTTGTCAAGCAAGGGTTCAGTGTTTCTGAATACATTCCATATGGAACAAATTGGCTTCCCTATTCTATTCGAAGGCTAAAGGAAAGAAAACGAAACATTTTGCTTCTTGGGAGCTCCTTTATTCAGTCGCACCGAGTCTGAGTTTGTTCGCGCAAAAATTGAAGCAAGTATCTTTCGCCACCTGCTCCCTTGCCTGAAGAGCCAGAATTTTTCCAGCCAACAAATGGTTGAATTCCTACAAGTGCAGCAGTGGTGGCACTAGAAGCTCTGTTTGCATAAACTACGCCAGCTTGTATGTTATCAAAGAATTTTTCAAGCTGATCTTTATTTTGGCTGAAAACTCCTGCAGTCAATCCATACTCTACATCATTTGCTTGTTTGATTACCTCATCATAGTTTTCATATGGTTCTATGCAAAGAAACGGCAAAAATAGTTCTTCTTTTGTGAGCCTATGATTTTTTGGAAGTTTGGTTACTATGGTTGGTGCTACATAATAGCCGTGTTCTAGCTCCCCTTGTTTTAGAACAGAGCCTCCTGCAAGTATCTGGCCGCCATCTTTTTGTGCGTGAGCTACTGCTTCTTGAAATTTTTCAAGTGCAGCCTCATTAATTACTGGACCCAAAAAGACATCTTTTTTCCATGGCAGTCCAACTGTAATTTTTTTTGTTTTTTCAACTAGTTTTTTGGTAAATTCATCAGCCACATTTTTTTGAACATATACTCTAGAGCATGCACTGCATTTCTGGCCTCCATATCCAAATGCTGCACGCAAAACCCCATCTGTTGCCTTGTCAAGGTCTGCAGATTCTGTGACAATTACTGGGTTTTTTCCTCCCATCTCTGCAATGAATGGTTTTGCCTCCTTTTCTGTAAATTTCTTAAATCCTGACAGCCCTACGTTTTTTGATCCTGTAAATACAATTCCATCAACTAGCGGACTTTCGATTAGTATTTTTCCAACAACGCTTCCAGCACCTGTTAGAAAGTTGATGGCACCTGCTGGCAGTTTTTTGTAAATTGCTTGTACAAACCTAAAAGACGAGATTGGTGTATCACTTGCTGGCTTTAGCACTGCGGTGTTTCCAGTAATTAGAGCGCCAGTTGTCATTCCTATTGCGATTGCAGAAGGAAAGTTAAACGGTGCAATAACTCCCCAAACGCCATATGGCTTTAGCGTAGTTTTTGTCTTTTCTTTTGGATTTGGGTGCTTCGTCTCTTTTGTAAAGCCCTCGTTAGTCTCTAGTTGATATGCATAAAATCGCATAAAGTCAATTGCTTCATCAACGTCACCCATTGCCTCTAGTCTATTTTTTCCGTTTTCAAATGACATTATAGCTGCCAGATGAAATTTTTGTTTTGAAAACTCGTCTGCACAGTCTTTGAATATTTTTGCTCTTTGCTGGTAGAAAATTCTACTCCACTTTGGGAAAGCTTCTTTTGCAGAATTTATTGCACTGACAGTGTCTTCTTTTGTAGCACTGGGAAACCTAGCTAGTATGATTCGAGTATCAGATGGTGATTTTACATCAAACTTTTCAGCTAGGAAAAGTTCCTTTCCATTTGTTATTACTGGATAGTCTTTGCCTAGATCTTTTTTTGTTTCATCGACAGCTTTTTCAAATTTTTCATCAAACTCTTTTGTTGCATTATTGGCTACTGATTTGCCCCATGTGTACTCATTTTCAAACATGGATAAGCTATACTCTTATGTTATTTTAAATCAACAGCAAGATATTACTTCTGAGATCATGCGTGATGCAAGATGTGATGTTCTGTCCTTTATGTCATAGCTAGGACATACTTCCATTATATCGATTCCAAGAATTCCTTTTTTTGCAATTGCCCTAAGAAGATAAACTGCCTCAATGTTTGTTATGCCAAGCGGTACAGGTACAGAAACTCCAGGCGCAAATGCAGGGTCGATGCAATCCATATCAAAAGAGATGTAGATGTTTTTGCCAATCCTATCTAGGACAGACTTTGTAACATGTTCTATTCCTTTTTCGGCAATTTCAAAGGGAGTTATTACCATAACGTCATGTTTTTGCAAGTTATCAAGCTCTTCTTTCTCTGGTGTCCTAACTCCTATCTGTAAACTAGATTTGATATCAATCTGTGGCAATACGTCATGAAATACAGAGCCATAGTAGTTTGTAGTAGAGCCAACAAAGTCCGGATGTGCATCAAAATAGACAAGTGATAGTGGTCTCTTTCTTTTTGAGATTGACTTTATTGTGTGCGCCGAAATAGAGTGGTCGCCGCCAATTAGTATCGGAATTTTTGATTTTGTAATTATTTTATCATAGACTTCATCAATTTTTTCTCTTGTTATGTTTCCATAATCGTATACTTTATGTTTAAAATCAGAATAAGGAAGGCCAAGTGATTTTTTTCCCTTTCTTGTGTAAGTGTCTCGCAAATTTGAAATTCGTCTGATCCAGTCTGGTGCCTCTGAGCTTCCTTTTCGTAGTGCATGTGATTGTGATTCGTCTGGTACTCCGATTATGACAATATCAGCTTCATCAAAATTGTCAGTATTTGCCCAGCAGATCCTTGGTTCCATAGATATAGTTTAAAGTCAATCTACTAATTAATTACTAGAAGAATTTTCAATAATGATTTTAAATTTGTGAGGCATAACGCATTACTTTAGTTGGTTTTCTTGTAAAATTTGGTTTCCTACCTAAACCTTTATTGAACGGAGGATAACGGTGCAGGTATGCAATTTAAGGAAATGCAGAGTCAGATTCAAAAACTATCTCATAAATTCAAGACTGGTGACGCTGTAAAAATAGTAGAAGCTGGAAAGGCTGGTGATGTTTCCTATACTGTAATGAAATTAAAAAAAGCCATAGATGGAACGCCACTTTATCTCTTAAAATCTGATTCAAGTCCAATTATGCTATTATATTACGAATCAAAAGGTTCCCATTTGGAAAAGATTTGTTAGAGCAAAAGATGGGTAATGTATATAACTAATCGATCCAAAAATAGCTGGAAAAAGATAATGATTCGAAATATACTTGCTACAGTTGCAATATTTTCTGTATTTGCAATTGTACCACAGACTGTTTTTGGTCAAGTGGCTTTTACTGAACAATCATGTATTACTTGTGGTGAAATTCCTGATCAGCAAGCCCTAGACAATAACATAAAACTGGCACAGGTAGTAATTTGGACCGATTATCCAATTTACGATAAAGACTCTACCATTCATGTTTTTGGGCACACAAATGTGCCAAGTGAGATTCCTGTAACTCTGAGGGTCATCAATCCATTAGGCACGATAGCATCTATTGAGCAGATTATGCCAGATGAGAATGGCGATTTTACGGCTGATTTCAAACCAGGCGGAGATTTATGGAAAAAAGAAGGATCATACATCATTTCGGCATATGCTGGTGTTGGTGCCGACAAGATATACCGAGTTCAAGTAAAAGTGCTTGACTATGCTGGCTCTGACATGCTGGCAAGATATGAGATAGAAGGAGGCAAGGTGGCAGATATTATGGCAGACAGTACAACTAGTACGCTAACCATAACACTTGCTGATACTGATACTGATGGAACACTAAAGTTGTATTTGCCAAGAAATATTATTGATGCAAAACAGCCCTCAAAACAATTTGGTGGACTGGCAGGAGCAGGTATTGCTCAACAGCACACAACTAATTATGACAAAGACTTTTTGGTGTTAGTGGATGGCACTTCATTTTCTAAAGTAGATGCAAACTTTGCTGAAAAAGAGTTCAAAAATATCTTGCCTGCTGGAATGTATGCAGAAAAAACAACTTTTAACACACGTATTGTAACTATACCATTTTCTGCAGGAACTGAGAAGATAGAAATTATTGGCACCTATGTTGTGCCTGAATTTGGTTCCTACGCCGTAATAATTCTTGCAATATCTATAATGGCAATAATGTTACTTGTCAAAGGACCAAGACTACGATTGTTAGGGTTTGCCAGATAATCGTATATTTTTATCATAAAATTAATTTAATTCAAAAAAAATTCATCTGTTTTTTCTTTATCATAATACCTAGCTTTACAAATTAAAAATTTGAGTCAAGCAAATTTAGAAATTAATTATTTGAAATTAAATTATTTTTAGAAACTTTTTGAGAATATGAAGGAATGTTAACAGTATAGATTCTGATGGTGATAAAATTTTAAAACAATTCAAAACAAAAAAATACAAAAGCAAAGATGCCAGATTAGATTGGCTTTGAAAAAGTATTCAAGCTCTGAATAAGTAGAAACTGTAGTTTTTTACAAAGTATATATTTTTAGGAAGAACTATATAGAAAATAACTTTCGTATATATTATGAAAGACAGTGAAGAGGCAAGAAAAATCCAGTTTACAGGCAAGTCTTCCTATATTGTTTCGCTGCCAAAGCAGTGGATCATGGATCTTGGATTAAAGCAAGGGGATCAAGTTATTGTTGCAAGGCAAGGCGCCTCTGGCCTGAAGATTTTTCCTTCAACAGAACAAGTCAAAAGCTCGCAAATAGACGAGGCAACATTTGAAATTGGTCCAGACGATAAGGATTACACAATTGTTAGAAAACTAATATCGCTTTACTTTTTAGGATTTAAGACAATAAACATAATTCCAAAAAATGATAGGATAAAACCATCGCAAAGAATGGTTGTAAAAGATGCTGTAAAGCGAATGCTTATGGGAACAGAGATTATCTCTGATTCATCAAGTGAGATCACAATTCAGGTTCTAGTAAATCTCTTTGAGCTTTCAGTTGATGGCGCCTTTAAGAGAATGCTGCATATAGCAAAATCAATGCTCAATGATGCGTTTTTGGCAGTTAAAGAAAAGAATTTTGATCTTGCAAATGAGGTGATAAATGCAGATGATGAGGTAGATAGATTTGGCTTTTACATAATACGCCAGCTCAAAATTGCAATACAAAATGAACATATGCTAGAAGAGATGGGATTTTCAAATGCACGAAATTGCTTAGGTTACAGACTGGTTGTAAAAAATATTGAAAGGACAGGAGATCATGCTGTAATTATTGCCAAGGACTTAATTGAGTTTAAAAAATCAATAAAAAAAGAAACACTTGAAAAAATTCAAGAGATGAACCAGTTTGCAATTTCATTAATGGATGAGGCATGTTTGTCATTATTCAAAGAAGACTTTTATCAAGCAGAAAAGACAATTGAAAAAGCAGCAGACATTACAAAATATGAGAAAAAGGTCCTTGATAGTGCCAGATCAATAAAAGATGAAGAAGAACACTATAGGGTAAGAAGGATGGTAGAAAATATTCGAAGAATTGCCGAATATTCAAGCGACATAGCAGAAATTGTTCTTAACATAAATGTAGAAAAAGTGCTCAAAAAGAAAGCGTGAATAAAACTAATTGAAAACTGCAATTCTAATAACATATGACAAAGAGGATTCCATCAGAGAGGCTGTTGCATTATGTGAGGCAGCAGACTACAAGCCCGTACATACTGTAGAACAAAAGTATCTTAATCGGCCAAAATTTGGAATTAGCGAAGAAATAGTAAAAAGATTAGAGGCTACAATAAAGAGATTAGACCCAGATGTTGTAGTTTATGATGAAATACTAAAACCGAGCCAAAATTACAATCTCGCGTCAAGATTGAAAATAAACATACTTGACAGAGAGGCTTTGATACTGGAAATTTTTCAGAGCAGGGCAAAAAGCTCAGAGTCGCAGCTTCAGGTAAAGCTGGCACAGCTTCGTTATGAGATGTCAAAGGCAAAAGAAAAGGTTAGACTCGCAAAGATGGGCGAGCAACCAGGTTTTATGGGAATTGGAAAATTCGAAGTCGATGTGTACTATAACGACATTAAAAACAGGATGTATACAGTAAAATCAAAACTTGCAAAAGCTGGAAAACAACGTGAGCTTCACAGACAATCAAGACAAAGACTAGGATTCAAAACAATCTCGCTTGCAGGATACACATCAGCAGGCAAAACAACGCTTTTCAACAATCTAACAGGCGAGGAACAGCAAGAAGGAAAAGAGCTTTTTACGACTCTATCAACTACGACAAGAAAAATTATGATTAATCACCAAGATGTTCTTATTTCAGATACGGTTGGATTCATCAGCAAGCTTCCCGCCTACATGATTGAGGCGTTCAAATCAACACTTGAAGAACTTACCTATACAGATGTAGTAATAGTTGTAATTGACGCAAGTGATCCTGACTTTGATCTAAAAAAGAAATTTCAAAGCTGCATTTCTACATTGAATGGTCTAGGTGTTGAGCGAGACCGCATAATTTTTGCATTAAACAAGTCTGATCTTCTAACACCAGACCAAATCGAACAGAAAGCAAAACAGCTAAAATTTGAGGATGTTAGAAAATGGATCCCAATATCTGCAATTACGGGCCAAAACATACCAAAGTTAAAAGATCTTATTGCAAAGCTTTTAGAAACACCAAAACCAGTAGTTAAAAAAAAGCCAGTAGAGTTTGGTGCAATTTATGAAAATTGAGGTATTAAGAATAGGTCAGCGTCTAGTGCGAGACGATAGGGTTACTACTCATGTTGCGCTCGTGGCAAGGGCCTTTGGTGCCTCCAAGATCTACATGAATGAAGTAAATCCCGAGATCAAAGATACTTTGGATAAAATAAGCAAGACTTGGGGCGGAACATTTGAGGTAGCGTTTATCACAAACTGGAAAAAAATAGTCCAAGAAAAAAAGCGAGAGAAAATCAAGATTGTACATCTGACAATGTATGGTCAAAATATCAATGAGGTTGATCATGCAATAGAAAAAGAAAATCATATTCTAGTTGTAGTGGGAGCTGAAAAAGTACCGCGAGAGATATACGAGCTTGCTGACTATAATGTGGCTGTTGGAAACCAACCGCATTCAGAAATAAGTGCTCTAGCAGTTTTGTTGGATCGAATACAGAAAGGAAATCAGTTTTTTGCAAAATATCAAAATGCACAAAGAGAGATTATTCCTTCCAAGCAAGGTAAGAATGTCATAGTAAAGAAGACAAGGGATTAATATCAGTGTAAATGGAAGTGGGATGTTGGTTGACCAATACGAAGATCCTTTTGTAAGAATTGCTTCAATGATAGGTGGAGATGAATATCTCAAGGTTGCAAGATCGCTTTTAAAATCTGAAGATGCAACAGATGAGGAAATTGCAAGCTCTACTGGTTTGAGAATAAACATGGTAAGAAAAGTTCTCTATGATCTTTTTGGCAAGTCACTAATCACTGGAATAAGAGTAAAAGATGAGAGAAAGGGCTGGTTTGTTTACAGATGGCGCTCAAGAAGAGATGAGGTAGAAAATTTCATTGAGGGTCAGAAAAAGAAAATTTCTGAAAGACTACAGCAAAGACTGGACTATGAGAATGCATCAGACTTTTATCATTGCGGAAACGAAGATTGTCCTAGAGTAACATTTGAAGATGCATTAGAAGGATTTTTCAAATGTCCTTCCTGTGGTAAAGTTCTAAACTTGAAGAAAAACGATAAAGCAAAAAAAGCATTTGCCGCAAAGATTGATGAAATAAGAAAGGATATGCGCAAGTAGTTTTCCATTCTAACAATGTTTAACCAAAAAATACTATATGATCTGAAACTTTAGTGACCGATATGATGACAGCACCACCTCCAAAACCAACAGGCGGAGACGAAATATGCCCATTGTGCAAAAGGCCAAAAAGTGAACATACCAACAAGGAGATGCTTGATTGTTCTCGCAAGATAAGAGAGCAAGAAACTAAAGACGATATTTGATTATTTTTCTAGCAGTTTGGTTACTTTGTTAATTATTGTAAAAGGATCAACATCGATATCTGTTGTAACATAAAGTATGTGTTTTTTATCCAAGGGAGTTGTCATCCGTACAATTTTTTCAAAAACACTGATTGAGTATCCTTCTTTTCCGTATTTGTTGCTTAATTCAAGATGAGTTTTGTTTGATATTAAAATTTCATTAATGGATTTGTGACTTTCTTTTTTGTTAAGTAGACCAGTCAAGCCCTCACGGTGCTTGCTTTGAATTATTTTTCCTTTCATATCAAATATTGTGACAAATCTAATCATTGGATCCAAATCAAGAACGCTTTCACATAATTTTACAAATTCCATGATTTGTGCACCTGCTGACAATAGTTTAATGATATGTATTTGCTTTGTGCAGAAAAATGATGATTTTAAGAATAATGTGCTACTTGACTATCTAGATTTTGTATAATGCAAAACCACTTCATTTTTTAAATGTAAAATTTTTTCCAGTTGTAGTTTTCGTGATTTTGTGATTTTAGAAAAGCCTTTTCCTTTGATTATAGAAACAGAATCATCTCCTCCCACAAGAAATGGTGTAACTGTTATTATTATCTCATCAAAGAGGTTTTGATTTACAAACTCCCAGTTAACGGTACCGCCCCCCTCAACTAGAATTTTTCTAATTCCTAGTTGCCAAAGATTTTGCAAAAGTTTTTTTATGTTTACTGTATTATTTCCTAAAACAATTACTTTTAGTGGAAATTTTTCAAGCTTTGCAAGATTTTTTTTTGGTGCTTTTTTTGAAACTGCGATTATTGTTGGAATTTTGTTGCAAGTTTTTATGATTCTAGATCTTGTGCTTATGGTTGCCTTAGAATCTAAAATTATTCGAGTTGGATTTTTGCCTTTTACCTGATGTACTGTCAGTATTGGATCATCGCGCCTGACAGTATTTTTGCCAACTAGAATGGCATCAACTGTAGCACGTAGCTTGTATACACGCATCTTGTCTTTTTTTGAGGAAAATCTAGAGTCGCCACTTTTTGTCGCAATCTTGCCATCTAAGGAGGTTGCCGCGCTAAGAATAACATGTGGCCTATAGCTTGCCATGAGCTATTCTCCCCCCTATCATTACAGCCTTGATTGCTGACTCTGATGCTCGATGTACAATTGAGGCATGTGGATTATGCATAGGTTCAAGCTCAATTGCGTGTTTGTCAATGAAAATACAATCAGCAAAATATTCTTCCCCAATTGAACCGATTTTTTTGTTTAATATTGTACCAGCATTTGATGTAGCCATTTTGAGTATCTGTTTTGCATCGATTCTTTTTTTATGAATTGCCATAGAAACTTTCCAGAGATAGTCCATTTCCCGAAACATGTCAGGCGAATTTATCATGACATTGTCTGTTCCAATTGCCATAGTATTTCCTGTTTTGATCATAAGTTCAATGTCAGGAATTCCTTCTGCAAGTGCAGCGTTAGCGCGCGGGCATACTACAATGCCTCTTGTTTTTTTTGCAGAGAGACAAAGGTCTTTTTTTGATGCATGTGTCATGTGAACCAAAAGGTGAGGCTTTAAGAGCAGAGCTCGTTGTGTTTCAGATTTTCCAGTCATTTTTTTTGATGTGATACAGCTTTGTTTTGTCTCAGCAGAGTGAATTGCACGGATTTTTTTTGTCCCAGAATAATATTTTAAGACAGAGTCGCTGTACTCGTTTGCACCACTGACTCCTATCCCATCACAGTTTTGTAAAATTGCAGCTAGTTCCGTTTGTTTTGATTTTGCAAGCGAGGTGTTTTGTGTGATTTCTTTTTGTTTTTGATAATATTCTACTCTACCAAGTACTATGGAACGGATTGGAAATGTTGAGATGGTTTTTTTTAATAACAAAACTCCCTCTAGCCCGCCTTCGCGAAAGTCAGCAAAGGTCGTAATACCATTTTTTATCATAGAGAGGCACGAGTTTTTCATAAAATTTGCAAGCTGTGCGGGTTTAGTGTTTTTGAGTATCTTTGACTTTATTCCATGTATTGGGTGTATTCTAGCCTCAGCTGTGCTTCCTAGAGAGATGTCTTTTGCAATAGAGTCACCTATGTGAGTGTGCGCGTTTACAAATCCAGGAATTATTACCAGCCCACTACAGTCAAGCTTTTCTTCGCCTGGACTTGAGGCAAGGTTTTGCTTTATTTTTTTAAAAGATTTTCCTGAAATTCTAATGTCTGTATTCTCTATGTATTGTAATTCTTTGCCATAGAGAATACTTGCATTTTTTAAAAGCATGATAGCTCATAGATTTCTGGCTTTTCTTTTCCAGAGTCTCTAATTTGTCGTATGGTATCAAGAGATTTTGTCGCAAGCTTGACTGCCTCTCGTGCAGTTTTTCCTGTACCTATTCCGCCGTTTAATGTAACCCCAAGATCTTTTTTTGCCAGAGCGATGAATTCTTTAGCATGTTTGCTTGCAGATTCATCTGATACAACCATAAAGTTGTCTCCTCCCATAAAGAAGGTTAACGAGTTTTTTCCAAGAAAAAATTCCGCCATTTTTGAATAAAGCTTGAATATCATAGACGAAATTTCAAATGGCGACGTGTTTTGTCTTTTTGATGTCAGGTTTTCAACATCAAAATGAATGATTGTTACTTTTTGCTCTGATTTTCCGTTAACAAAGCCATAGATGTTGTGTTCTTTGTTCAAAAAATTTTCTGTCTTTTTTCCCTCATGAGCTTTAAGGTTTGCCTCAAAGGGAGTTTTTGCAAATCCAATAGACATGGATAGCTTGAGATCAAAGTTTTTTGCAAGCTCTTTTTGTATTTCTACATGATCATCTAGCGTCAATCCGTTTGTTATAGCAAAAAATTCATCAGCACGATTCAAAAACACAAGTGAATTTTTCTCAGAGAATAGTTTCTGTACATCTTTGTAAAGCGATGCCTGAAGCATTTGTAGCTGGTGTTCCCTGTCGCTGCCTAGCGATAGAGTCCATGGGCCATACTTGGCAATTTTGAGAATGGTTAGCTGAACCAAACTTATCGTATCCTCTGCAATTCTTTTGTAGTGTTAACTGCTGCCTCAACTGCTCGTTCTGCTACAGGTCTTATTCGTGCATATGCCTGCCTTTCCTGCATCCCAGGCCCAGAAATGCCAAGAGAGACTGCCTTTTTGTGCTTGATTGATAGCTCCTGTAGTGTTTTTGCAGTGGTGTGAGCAATGACCTCATCATGTTTTGTCTGGCCCTTGATTACAGCACCTAGTGTAACTACGGCATCAATATCGTTTTTTGATAATAGCTCATCAATTATTGTTGGCATGTCATAAATGCCTGAAACCTTGCAAGTATATTTTACATTAATCTTGAGATGCTCTGCTTTTTCTAGTGCAACCTCAAGCATCTTTGATGTTATTTTGTGGTTAAACTCCGAGGCCACTATAGCTATATTCAGAATTAATGCACCTTTGCGTATTCGATTAGCTCTTTGCCATCAACAAATGGAATGGCATTTTGTTTTGCATATTTTTGAGCCTTTTCTACTGATAGTGCAGAATAGGTTTGCGCATCCATCATTTCACATATGGCTGTAACTGGCCTAAGCTCTGCAAGCTTTGTCAGATATACAGACATCTCAGTGTGTCCTCTTCTGCGTAAGAGAAGATCTTTTGCTGCAATCAAAACAGGCACATGCCCTGGTGTCTTGAAAGACGAGACAAACTTTCTTCGCGGATCATCTGCATTATACAGATTTGTCATTTCTCTGATTGTTAGTGCTCTGTCCCTATCTGTGACGCCAGTATATGTCTGATAGTGGTTAATTGAGATTGAAAATGTTGGATGATCTCCGTATGGTGCCAGCCCCATGATCATTTCTTTTGAGCTTGAATCAAACGAGTTAGAATTTGATAAAATGTCATGCATGTATTTTAGTCCAAGTTTTTCGCCAAGCGAGTTGCTTATTGCCATACATAGCAGTCCGCCTGCATGTTGACGCATTCGTGCGACATGTTCTGGAGTGATGAGCTCACCTGCCACTACCATGTCAATTTCGTTTTCTCTGCCAGTTGAGTCGTGTAGTAAAACAAACTCGCCTTCTCTTAGCGATGTTATTGCTTCTGATATAGTCATGATCAAAATGCTTGATGTTCTGATTATAAAGTTTACTAAAAAATTGGTAACTACTACTAAATTAGTAGATTATTGTGTTTGTTTTAGGATATATTTTCCTAAAATATCGGTTTCAATATTAATTTTGTCTCCTACTCTTTTGGTATGAAAGTTAGTAACTTGCATGGTGTGTGGAATTAAACAAACTGATATGCGATTTTTTATTGCATCAACTACTGTAAGACTGATCCCATCAACTGCTATAGAGCCCTTCTCCACAACATATCGCGCAAGCTGTTTTGGGACATCAAACCAGATTTTAACTTCTTTTGGTTTTTTTTCTATTTTTTTTATTATTCCAACGCCGTCAATATGTCCTAATACAAAGTGTCCTTCCATTCTATCGCCAGCCTTTATGCTACGCTCAATGTTTACTATGCTTCCTGTCTTTAGATTTCCAAGTGAGGTTTTTTTGGTTGTCTCTTCGATCATCTCAAAATTGCATTTATTTTTTGAAATCTTAACTGCAGTAAGACAAACTCCATTGATTGCTACGCTTTGCCCAATCTCAAGATTTGCAGCTTGTCTTCCTAGATCAACTGTCATTTTAACTGCGCTACGATTTTTTGGATTTTTTTCAATCTTTTCTATAATGCCAGTTCCTTCTACGATGCCTGTGAACATATTCATGTGATGATTGCTTTGGTGTATAAAATGTTGGCTAGCAGAGCCTACACATGAATTAATCTATTCTTTTTGCTGCTTGTAAAAGCGCCTTTGCTCGTTTGTAATGTACTTCATCAATCATTTTTCCCTCAATGACTGTTGCGCCACGTCCAGTCTTTGTTGCTTCCAGATATTTTTTGTAGACTTTGTCTGCCCATTCTATTTCTGCATTATTTGGGTAAAACACTTGATGTGTGATTTGTATTTGGTCAGGATGAATAATGCTTTTTCCTGAATATCCAAGATTTTTTCCGGTGATGCAGTCTTCTCGCAGACCATTTACATCTTTAAGATCTTGCCATATTGCATCAATTGCATATGTTCCTGCAGCCTTGGCATCAAGTGGAACTTTTGCCCTAGCATATTTTGCGCCTTCTGCTTGTTTTGTATATTCTATTCCCATATCATTTAGTAGATCAAATACGCCAAAAACCAAGGCGGCGGTGCGCTTTGTAGCTGATGCTATTGCATATGCATTGACTACACCCTCTGCTGATTCTATTGATGGCATTAGATCAATTGGTTTTAGTTTTTGCTTTTTCTCAAGCGATGAGAGGGTTTTTTCGATTTTTTTTAGCTCACTTGCATTGTTTACTTTGGGAATGACAATGCCGTCAATGCCTTTTGTGGTGATTTCTTTAAGATCGTCTGCGATTTTGCCAGAGGAAGGCGAGTTTATTCGTACATAAACGTCAGGTGTGTATTCTGAGCGTCTTTTTAGTGTCTCTTTGACTAGGTGGCGGGCGTTTTTCTTTTCGTTATCAGGTATAGAGTCTTCTAGATCAAAGCAGACAATGTCTGCAGATAATGTTTTTGCTTTTTCTAAAAAGCGTGAGTTGTTTCCTGGAACAAAGAGGAGGCTGCGTACAAGCCTTGCCATGAAAAATTTATGCGCCTTCTGGTTTCAGTAAGATTTTTCCAAAGAGGCCTTTTCCAGTTAACATCTTTGTGTGGGCCTCTGCAGCGTTTTCAAAGGAATGAATTGAATCAATTGCTGCCTTTATCTTTCCTTGTCCCATCCAAAATAATCCCTGCTCTAGCTCTGCACGGGTTCCCTGAGTTGAGCCTAGGATGTTAGTTCCTTTGAAAAATATGTGTCTGAGATCAGTTTGTGCGTCATAACCAGTAGTTGCGCCACATGATACTAGTGTTGCACCATATTTTAGAAGCGTAAGCTGTTTGTTCCAGTGTGTCTGGCCTATATGATCAAATGAAACATCGATTCCAGGCGAAACGCCGAATTTTTTCGAAATTTCTTTTGTTATGTTTCTGACTTCTTTATCCCAATCTTCTTTTCTGTGATCAACTGCATAGTCAGCACCAAGTTCCTTACATTTGTCAAGCTTGTCTGGGCTTGCTGTTGCAATGACTGTACAGCCATACAGCTTGGCAATTTGTATGCCAAAGCTTCCTACTCCAGAACCACCACCCATAACCAAAACTGTCTGACCTGGTCTGATCTTTGCTCGTCCAACCAACATATGCCAAGAAGTAAGCAATGTCATTGAAGCAGCTGCTGCTTCCTCATAGCTGACATTTTGTGGAATCTTTAGAACATTTACCTCAGGCAAATGTGTAAGCTCAGAGTATGCACCCCATAGAGGGCCAGTTTGAAATCCCCAAATTGTTCGGTTATTACAATCATATTCACGACCATCGGTACATGCACTACAAACTCTACATGACATATTGGAATGTGATACTACTCTGTCTCCAACCTTGAGAGTCTTTACATCCTCACCTACTGCTACTACCTCACCAGCTGCATCAGATCCAGATACGTGTGGCAATGGAACAGCTACAGGCTGGCCGCGCATTCCCCAGATATCATTATAGTTTAAAGCTGCTGCCTTGACCTTGAATACTACTTCATTTGGTTTTGGTTTTGGTTCAGGAATATCTTTTACTTTTAAAATTTTTTTGTAATCATCATTTGGCGCATATTCTTCATAAACTACAGCTTTCATTGAGTAAAACCCCTGTTTCCCCTAATTATATTTTCTTAGATCATCTTCGATTTATCTTAAAATCGCGTTTTGGTTGTTGGATTGATAAAAGAATTTGTTTTAGCTGGTCGTCAGTTATCTGAGACTGTACTTTTCCCTGTGATGCCATGCTTATCAAATAGTTTTCAACCAAGTTTGCAAGCTCTGGCTTGACTAGCTTGACATTGTTTAGACGCAGTCTTGCGTCAGAAGACAGGATTTGTTTTAGAATTATTTCTTTTTGTGCAGCTATTTGTGCTTCACGTAGTTCATTATCATCTGTTTCGCCAGATTCATGATGACTCATGATATCACATTATGAGTAAACTTTCAAGTGTGGAGTTTTGACAGCAAGTTCGTTTAAAATTTCAGTTGCTAGCTTGTCTAGCTTTTGCATTCCCTGTCGTGATATGACACGGCCCTTTTTTTCAACCTTTTCTATGTATCCTAATTTTTCTAATTGATGAATTGCAGTACGTATGATTGCACCGCCTGCCAGTCTGTGGTGGGCCCCACCATATCCAACTGCTTTACTTCCACCATACATGCTACGTAAATCGGTGATGCCTATTGGACCATGAAGATAGATTTTCCGTAGTATAGATGCACATCTTGTGTACCACCAGTCATTATTTTGAGGAGGTCTTTCTTTGTGTGAACCTGTTTTTACATATGGCAGCCAGCTAGGTGAGTGAATGTCTTCTTTTTTTAGAATCTCTGTTAATTTTTCGATCAGTAAATCTGCTGGAACGTCGTATACTTTTGCCATGGAAAGTCAAACTCGTTACTGGTCTTATAAATCATTGAGCTATTACTTTACGATAAGTGTGACTGCAAAAATTGCAAGTAGTTCGGATCGATTTTAGTGATGAGCGACCTATCCGTGTTCGCGAGTTTACACCTGGTGCGATAAAGCTTTTACATTTTTTGCAAAACATCATTCTAAATTCATAAGGCATTTGAATTCTATAGTGTGTACTAATTTTTTTTGCATGCATTGCTTGTTTTTGTGAAAGTTCTGGATTTGATTTTGCATTGCTTAATGCATTTTTGATTAAAATTTCCATTCGCTCAAGTGCAATCTCTTTTCTTGCTTGTTTCATACAAAGACAATGTTGTACCGATTTTAAAAATTATGACAATAAGAGATGCGGTCGCCGGGATTTGAACCCGGGTAACGGGCTTGGAAGGCCAGCGTACTACCAGGCTATACTACAACCGCCTAAATGAGCAGGCTTTACGGCCTACATAAAAATTGTTTTTTCATACTCGTAAAGAATTCTGCCAATCACAACATGTGATTCAAGAGGATTTTCATTGATTTTGATCAGATCAGTAATTCTTTTTTTAATCGAGTTTGAGAAATGTCCTTTCTGAAAACCTCCAATAATTATGCATGATTTGTCGCCTAGCTTTTTTGCAACGCTTTCATATGTGCCTAATGTCCCCTCCGTTGATAGCCCAATTACTTGTTCTGGCTTTATTGTGTCTAGTAATTGATCAAAATTCATCTCTTTTAACTCAAACAGTGTCTTATCATCAGCCTTTACAGTATTGTCTTTGAATAGCTGCTCGATTACTCCTGCAAACCTATGGTAAGATTTTGGAATGCGGACCTCTTTTCCTAAAACTATTACATTGTCGTTTATGGTATGAATGTATATTCTGATCTTGTTGCCAAGATAAAGCGGAGTTGAGCATGCAGCAAGTAAGGAGATGTGTACTAGATCTGGTCTGCCCCTTTTGAGTT
The DNA here is from genome assembly GCA_016871975.1 of Nitrososphaerota archaeon. Classification (GTDB taxonomy): domain Archaea; phylum Thermoproteota; class Nitrososphaeria; order Nitrososphaerales; family Nitrosopumilaceae; genus VHBM01. Next base: position 19,905 of record VHBM01000005.1, read on the forward strand.
CATTTTTTATTCCTTTCATGGCAGCAAAGTGCCACGAGTTGTCAAGTAGGATCTCAGATGGCTTTTTACCAACTTTTTTACAATGTGATACTATAGAGTTGTGAGCTTGGAGTTCTTTTGGAACAAGCTCAAGTGAAGACTCGGCAAGTATTAGTGAGAGCATAAATTATTGTTGTATTTGTTTTTTGAATTCTGACCAGCCAGGCTTTGGTGTTCCATTAACATCGACTAGTCCTGCATTGCACAAGTAATATCCAAGCCGCTCTATCACAAACTCGCTGCTTCCCATGCCAGAGCCACCGCCAACAGTAATTTGTGATTCAATACTTTCTTGCTGGTCTGGAAAACATGTTCCTTCTGGTCTGTCATATTGTCTGTACCATGTAAAGAATTCAATTTTTGACTTGTTTTTCCTATAGAAATCATATGCGATTTTTAAAAATTCTGTCTGATCATTTTCATTCCCATTAACAAAATCAGATGTACTCCAGCTTATCTCAAATAAGGCGACTTTTTTGTCAGGAACCAAATCAAATATTTTTTCCAGATCAGTTTGTGCCTCGTATGGCGTTTTTGATATCTCATTTAGGCTGTCTACTGGAAAGTATGAAAAGGCAACAAAATCGCCCATGCCAAGCTCACTTACTAGACTTTCTAGATTCTTGTTAAATACAGCATGTAGCGCAAATGAGCTTCCAATTTTTACGTTAGGATGTTTTTGCTTGATTTTTTCATATACGATATCAAAAAAGTGCTTATAGTTTTCAACTCCGCCCTCGTTGTATCTAAAGTGCTCCTCTATTTCTGCACCAATTATGACAGTATCAATTATGTTGTATCTTGATAGTACAACATCAAGAACTCGTACAGTATTGTCTGCAAGGCTTTCTGTTAGTGCCTGTCGTCCCATCCAGTCAGGGAAGGGTCCAAGTGCAGGTCCATTTACTACAGAAAAAAATAGCGTTACCTGCATGTTATTTTTTTTACTAAAGCTCATCAAGACATCAGATTCTTTGAAATTGAACTTGTCCTTTTCTGGCTCCAAAATATTCCAAAACATGTAGAGATTGTTTCTTCCAACTCCAGTTGTTGCTGCTTGCTCATAGACGCGGTTTAGCTCTTCAAGTGTAGTTGCAGCTGCTGGTGTATTTACAACAAGGCCAAGATTTTGATTTGTAGTTAATGGAACTGTATCGTCATTTTCAAAATCAATTGTTAAAACTACAGTAATTGCTATGACAGCTGCGGCTGCTATTGCTCCTACTCCACCAACTAGTTTTTTGTTCAATGATGTTGGCAGAAGAAAAGGTAGTAAAAAAGTTGTGATGGACTAGCCAGAAGTACAGCCGCTAAAGCCGCATTCTATGCATATAGTGCATCCTTCAACAAAGACAAGATTGTTTTTGCATGTAGGACATAGATTCTCTTCTTTTGTTTCTTCGATTACGCTGCTTTGCTTTGGTGTTTCTTCTGGAGTCTTTAGTCGTAGTGCATTATCAACTTGGGTTCGGATGTACGAGTTCTTGATGTTGTGTGCGATATAGTCTGTAACAAAGTTGCTTGGTCTTACCTCAAAGTTTTTTTCTGCATTTTCACTTGTCATGTGAAGTACCTGCTGGTGTCGTGAGCCATCACGGTATACTGTGATGCCTTTTAGCGCCATTTCGTGTGCCAAAAGATATGCTGCCTTGACGTCGTCTGCTGAAACATCGTGTGGCATGTTAATTGTTTTTGCAATTGCGTTGCCAATCCAGAGCTGCCATACAGATTGCGCCATTAGGTGGTCTGCCCAGTGAATGTCCATTGCTGTAACAAAGACTCTTTGCATCCATTCAGGGATTTCTGGGATTCCTCTAAGAGAGCCATAATTGTCTGCAATTTTTGCAAGGATTTCTTCGCTATACATGCCATTATCCTTGAGGACTTGCTCAAAGATTTTGTTTGTGTAAAAGAATCTTCCAACAGTTACCCGCTTTTCAAAAACAAGTGCAAATGTTGGCTCCATTCCATTTGAACAGTCTGCTATCATAGATAGAGTGCCTGTTGGGGCAACAGTTGTTGTAAGGACATTTCTAATTCCATGTCTTTTTATTTTTGAGATTAGCGCATCCCAGTCATGGCAGTGTTCTTCTTTTGATTTTTCATACAATCCTGCAATAGGAACTTTTCCTTCTGGATATTCTGTTTTTGGACATAATGGGAATCCGCCTCTTGATTTTGCCAAGGCAACGCTTTCTTCCATGGAATAGTATGAAAGTGCCTCAGCTAGCTTTGATTGGAATTCATATCCTTCTTTTGAGTTGTATGGAATTCTAAGCTTGTAGAGTAGATCTGCAACTCCCATGACACCTAGTCCAATTCGTCGCGAATCTTTTGATGCAACATCGATTTCTGGGACAGGGTAATGATTCATGTCAATTACGTTGTCAAGAAATCTTGTAGTTTTTCTGATAGTCTCTTCATATCGTTGCCAGTCAAACTCATGCTGTCCATCTGCTTTTCGTTTTACAAGATTTGCAAGATTGATAGAGCCAAGGTTGCATGACTCGTATGGATAGAGACTCTGCTCCCCACATGGGTTTGTGGCACGCAGTGGCATACCCCTTGCCTTTGCAAATACATTGTATTTGTTGATCAGATCAAAAAAGATCAGGCCTGGTTCTGCACTCTTCCATGCTGACAGTGCTATCAGATCAATTAGCTGATGTGAATTAATTTCACGGACAGGTGACTTGTCGCGAGGATTGCGTAACATGTATTTGCCGTCTTCGGTGTTTACGAGCGCATTCCAAAAGTCCTCCCATATTCCAACGCTTACGTTAAAGTTTTCCAAGATGCCAGCCTGTGTCTTGTTTGTGACAAATTTTTCAATGTCTGGATGCCATGCCTCCAAGATTCCCATGTTTGCACCTCGACGTTTGCCTCCCTGCTTTACAACTTCGGTGACTGTGTTTATGATATTCATAAAGGAGACAGGTCCTGAAGCGACGCCAGACGTTGATGCTACAATGTCTCCTTCCTGGCGCAGATCAGAGTAGTTTATTCCAACTCCACCGCCTGACTTGAAGATTAGTGCTGCATCTGACGTTGATTTCATGATTCTTTCCATGTCATCTTGCATGTCAAGAACAAAGCAGGCAGATAACTGGCCTAGACGGCCGCCTGCATTCATCATAGTTGGCGAGTTTGGAAGGAAGTCTTGTGCTGTCATCAGTTCCATGTATTCTCTTATCTTGTCAGCATAGTCATCAAGCTTCTTTGATGCGATCATTGTCAAGAGCTCTTTGAAGCTTAGCTTCATCTGGCCTTTCTTTGCAAGACTGATGTAGTGATTTATCAGTCCTCTAAAGTGCCACTTGTTTAGATAATATTCGCCGATCTTGAATTTATAATCAAAGTCGCCAAGTTTTTCAAGATACTTTCTTGCTTCTTCTATATCCTGCTTTATGTTGCCTTCAACTGAAAAGACCTTGCTATCATACAGGACATCTCCTATCCCTACTAAGATTGCAACCCGCTCAAACATGGCTTCTGGGCTTTCAGTGATTTCGTTTTTGTTATTTCGCATAAGGTATCTTGATGCCAGTACTCTCAAACAATTGAGATCAAACTTTTTTGCTACAGGATCAAGAGACTTGGTGTTTAGTACCTTCATTTTGTCGTCTCTTAGTTTGCGTCGCTCATGTCTATACAGAATGTAGGCTTTGGCTATTTCGCTATAACCTCGTTCAATTAGCGTAGATTCTACTATATCTTGAATATCTTCAACGCTTGGTGTGTTTGATGCAGAAAAGCCCTGCTCTAGTAGTTTTTTCAAAACACCATCTGTTAATTCTTCTGCTAAACCACGGTTTGCTTCGCCCGTAGTAGCTCCAATCGCCTTGTATATGGCGTTTGTAATTTTGTCTTTGTTGAAATTCATCGTTTTTCCATTTCGTTTGCGAATTTCAACGATCGAGTCTTCTATTTGAGAAAAATCTGCCATAAATATCTCCCGAAATAGTCTAAGAAATCAAGTGAATATAACTTCTGTGGCAAAAAAATTTTTATCAAGATCCAATTTAGCTCAACAACTTTTACACTAGTATGATAAACTTCGTAGTGGTTAAGATTACAAGTTTTCTAAAAAGTAACTAAATGTCCTTCTTGGTTTTTCGAAAAAAGTTTTGTCATGACGAATTTCGTCTTAATTTATTATATAGGGCGACTTGCACTTGGGACATTTGTCGCCTAGTTTCTCATCCTTTAGTCCACAGTTGCCGCAGATCGCTACCTTCTTTACAGGTTTAAAGGAGGAAAGCAAATCAGATGCCTTTTCTATTGTGTTCTTGATTTCATCGACTTTGGCGTCTTTTGCGAACTTTATTCGTGTTAATAAGCCACCGTCAAGCATTTTTGCCATTTTATTGCATTCTACTATTTTATCGCTTTTGGCAGAAAAGCCAGAGACCTCACCGGCGTAAAATTCTATTCCTTCCGAGTAAGACTCGCCATTCATGGTCTTAAGAATTGATGATTTACCGTACTTTTCGCCATCTAGGGTGGCAAATCTACTAGAGCCCTCGCTTTCTACCATAGAGACATTAACTGTATCGCCTGTTTCCTTTCCTTTCTTTTTTGCGACACTTACTGCAGTATCAATTACCTTGTATAGAATGTCCTTTCCTTCTTTATTTCCCTCATATCCTAAAATGCTAAAGACTGCTTCATGTAATCCGACCAGATTGATTACTAGAGAAACAGATCCCCGCTGCATATATTGCGTGTTGCTAGCAAGAATTGGGTTTAGTCCACGTCTTGTTAGATCCGAGACGTCTTTTTTCCTCAATGACATAGAAGAAAGTGCCGGTTTCATCAATAGTGCCAGTCTTGCTCTAAAGTAGGTCTCATCTTTGTTTGACTCAAATGCAAGTCTTGGCAAGTTAATAGAAAGGGATTGTAATTTGATCGAAGTTGTACCAGCGTTCTTTGCGTCAACACGTAATACTCCCCTGCTTGATGCTTGCTCTTTTGTAAAGAGAACTTGCCCGCCAAGTGCTATTATTTCAGAAAGAACATCTGAAACGTCTGCAACTTTGCCTTTTTCATAGTCAATTATCAGTCCAATCTTTGGAATTGGTGTTATCCTTGCATATTCTTTGTATGCAGAAAGGATTGCTTTGGTGAGCTTTGTATCAGAACCTAATTGGATTAAAAATGAAACAAATGTTGGACTTTTGCCATATTTTGAGGATGTCGATGCAGTGGAAAAGGCGTTTGTTAGTCTTTGCTCAAGCTCTGCGATGTCTTTTGAGTGCTTTGATAACAATGGAACTAGTCCATCCATTACCACTTCCTGAGATGCCTCCTTTGAGACTAGGGAAATTACCATTGATAGTGAGGTTATCAGGTTATCAAGGTCCTTAATTGACGAGATTCTTGTTACGCCTAGAGACTTGCCCTTTAGGTCAAGGCCGTCTTCGATTAGCTCCTTGACATTGATGAATAGGGTATCTGGCAATAGAGACCATATGCCTGGATTTGTGATGTGAAGGTCGCCTGAGAGATGCGAGTCTGCCACGTCTTTAGGCAGGGTATTTAAAAGCAGGTGCTCGGCTAGGACTGCCTGGCCTGTCTTAAATAAGAGGTCCTCGGCTCCGGCATCCACATTATCCACGTTTGATATCATTTCCTGAATATCAAAGACTGGCAAGCCAAGTCTAGCAAGTTTATTCCTATACTCCTCATGACCATGTTCTAAAAGGACCGAGTTTACCATCTCACGGATTAAAGAGCCTGTCAGGTATGTTGTCTGATATTTGTATATTCGATTTTCTACTTCTTCTGTTATCTTTTGTGCCAGCTCAAGGGGCAAACTACCCTCACGAACCAGAGATTGGATGATTTTATGAGAATTAAATTCCTCAATTGATTCATGTGAGGTTCTAACATACATTTTTCCGCTTTCAATTATTGATCTCTCCTCGATCTGTCTTGCAAGACTTAGGACCAGCTTGCCAAGATTTGTAATGGTATAGCGTCTTTCAGACTTGTTTAGTGCTACTAGCGATTGTCTTAGTAGTTTTCGCAGGTGATATGCAAATTTTCCGCTCTCTTTTTTTGACTTGAATCCTGCAAGGGACTTTAACTCTGAATAAGTCAGGGGTCCCTTTGAGTTTAAAATTCTTAAAATATCGATTCTGTTTGGGCTTGCCATAACAGAGAAGATCATTCTTACGCGCTTTGATGTTGATTGTAAAATGCCGCCACGCTTAGGCTCTAGTTCCTCACTAAGTTCCATATCAAAGTCTAAAAGATCAGAGGTAATTAAGATTTATGACAAAATACAATGTTACAACTTTTTAGAACATTAAATTACAACGATCTGGATCGATCAATTTAGAAAAGTATTTAGATCAGTTTTCTTGGACATCAAGCGAAAATTCTGCAGTAGACAGTGTCTGTCCACATGATGGACATTTGTTATTGTAAGGTCTTATCACATCTTTGATTGATTTGAGCATTTTCATATTTGCTACTTTTTTTCCGCATTTTCCGCAAACTACTTCCACTGACATTATAGAAAAGCTGTTTTGCTCAAATTATTAAAAATCCGCTTGAAAGTTTTTAATTAATACAATAAATTTGATTTACTGTTTTTCCAGAATTATCCCACGTTCATCAAAGTCCACGATTTTGGCCTTTGAACCAATTGGCAGGTCTGCTGGTTTTGCAATATTTGCCATAAAACCTGATATTCTCAGATTTGAGCCTAGTTGTACTACAACCCATGCGTACGGGGTATATTTTTCAAAGCCGGCAGGTGGTACTGTAATTATTGTATAAGTCACGACTGTGCCTTTTCCTTCAAGTTCCACATTTTCAAACTCTTTATGGCCACATTTTTGACAGAAATACACTGTAGCCAAGTGCAGCTCGGCGCAGTTTTTGCATTTTCTTGCAAGAATCTTGCCTAGCTTTGCACATTCGATAAACTGTTGCTTTGCTGACAACTTATACACTTTGGAAAATATGAACTGCGCAACTTGCACCTGTTGCACCAAAATTATGTGTTAGCCCAACCTTTGCGTCCTTTACGGTTCTTTCGCCTGCCTTTCCTGTTAGCTGATCAAAGACTTCAACTACTTGGCCCACACCTGTTGCACCTATTGGATGCCCCTTTGATTTTAGTCCGCCTGATGGATTGATCGAAATTTCGCCATTTAGTCTTGTCTTACCCTCACGTACTGCCTCAACTGCCTTGCCTTTTTCAAAGAATCCAAGATCTTCGCTATCAACTATTTCTGCGATAGTAAAACAATCATGAACTTCAGCAAAGTCAACATCTTTTGGCTTGATTCCTGCCATCTTGTAAGCTGCCTCTGCTGCAATTTTGGTACTTGGTATTGTTGTTATGTGATTACGGCCTTGCAATGCTGCAGGGGAACCACCCCTTCCAGATCCGATTACACGAATGTAATTTTTTGTATGCTGCTTTGCAAATTTTTCATTACATAAAATCACAGCACTTGCACCATCAGAGAATGGACAGCAGTCATAGAGCTTTAACGGGCTTGCAACTACAGCAGAATTCATTACATCATCAATTGTAATTTTTTTTCGAAGATGTGCTTTTGGATTAAGAAAACCGTTATCGTGATTTTTTACTGCAACCATTGCCAAGTCTTCTTCAGTTGCTTTGAATTCTGTCAAGTATGCTCGTGCCATGGATGCAAACAGTCCTGGAAATGATGCACCTGCTTGGCCCTCATAAAAAAAATCAGAGCAATAAGAAAAGTATGTTGTTGTCCACTCTGTACCTGTATGAGTTACTTTTTCAACTCCTGTAACTAATACTGCATCATAAAATCCACCTGCAACGTTTGCAAATGCTTCTCTAAATGAAACAGATCCGCTTCCACATGCAGATTCAATTGATAATGATGGCTTTTCAGATATTCCTAGGTTGCTCATTACTACAGGACCCAAGTGTACCTGCTTGTCTGCAACACCAAAAACATTTGAGATATAGCCAGCATCGATTTCTTTTGGTTCGATTCCTGCACTTTCTATTGCGTCAACAGACGCCTGAACGGTAATGTCTGAAATGCTTTCCTGTAATTTGCCATATTTGGTGCTTCCTGCACCAATAACACAAACCTTTTCCACAATTGTCGCTGACAAGAATCCCTATAAAAATTCTTCAACCATTTTTGATGAGATAAATCATTGAAACAAAACACAGTTCAAGTTATTCCAGTTGATGTGACAAGTTCCCGAAATTTTGTCAAATCAACAGAAAAGAAAGCTAATATGTTTAGAAGCGAGATAGAGCAGTACTTTGATAAGAATGGATACTTGTCTTGGTCTTCAAAAAAGAAAAAGTATATAATTTTAGGAACAAATTCACCAAAAAATGGACTAGTTGACTGTCCACAGTGTCATGTTGGCCAGCTAATGGTAATTCGTTCACGTACAACAAGAAAACGATTCATGGGCTGTTCAAATTATTATAATGGCTGTCGTGCATCTTCGCCTCTTTTGCAAAAAGCCAAGCTTCGTGCAACAAAAATTCGCTGTGAGCTGTGTTTGTGGCCTATTGTGTTGTTTCGTTACAGCAGAAAACAAAAGTGGTCAAGACAATGTTCAAATTTTGTTTGCCAGAGCAGAAAACTCTAGATTTTAAAATTATTGTAGAGATCAGTTCTTCTGTTCTGTAGTAAGGGAAGAGCCTTTCTTGTTTTTTTGAGCTCATCAAGTGATATGTTTACAATTCCAATTCCCTGGCGCTTTTTCATGTCAAGTATTATCTTGCCATAAGGATCAACTACAATACTTCTTCCACAGTAAATGTTTCCTACTTGATCAGGTGCAACTACATAGCATCCATTTTCAATTGCACGAGTCTTGTTAATTGTCAGCCAGTGTTCTTCTTTTCTTTTTCCTTTTACCCAAGCAGATGGTACAACCAA
>VHBM01000006.1 GCA_016871975.1 Nitrososphaerota archaeon
TTCCATTTTTTGAGGGTTTGAGCAACTCTTAATGGCTCAAATCCATCTAGCATTGAAGGTCTTCCTGTCGTAACATCACAGAATTTGCATCCTCTAGTGCAGATTTTGCCCATTAGCATTATTGTTGCATTACCAGAAGACCAGCACTCAGCTTTGTTTGGGCATGAGGCCTCCTCACAAACGGTTTTTAGGTTTTGATCCCTCAATGTATTTTTAAGATTTACAAAATTTTCACCCGATGGAATTTTGACTCTTAGCCACTCTGGTCTTGCAAGCACAAGTTAACTGAAATATAGTTCAAATTAACATTTTACAATATGAGAACCCCATTTTTTGAAGACCATGTGAAGCTTGGTGCAAAGATGGTTGATTTTCATGGATGGGACATGCCACTTCAATATTCTGGAATTTTAGATGAACAAAAGACAGTTAGAAACAATGTCGGATTGTTTGATATTTCTCACATGGGAAGATTTAGACTCACAGGAGAAACCTCAGAAGAGTGCATTCAGAATCTGGTGACAAATGATGTTTCAAAGATTGCGGAAAATCAGGCAATCTATTCTCCAATGTGCAATGAAGAGGGTGGAATCATAGATGACGTGATTGTTTCTAAAATCTCACAAAATGAATTTCTAATCGTTGTAAATTCCTCAAACATCAAAAAAGATTTTGAATGGATGCAAAGACATCTTGATGGAAATAAGCTTAAAGATGAAACGCAAAAGATTGCATTGCTTGCACTACAGGGACCAAATGCTCAGGCAATCATTGAAAAACACACTAGCGAGATAGCAAAGCTAAAACCGTTTCATTTTATGAAAGTAAAACTGCATGGCCAAGACTGCATGATTTCTAGGACAGGCTATACAGGCGAGGATGGGTTTGAGATTTTTTTTGATTCCTCAGCTAGTATTTTGTGGGAAAAATTACTCTCTGATGGCCAGATATTCGGTATAAAGCCTGCAGGACTTGGGGCAAGAGATGTTCTAAGACTTGAGGCCGGAATGATGCTTTATGGAAACGATATTGATGAGAGCGTAACCCCGCTTGAGGCTCCCCTTAAATGGACTGTAAAACTTGAAAAAAACTTCATTGGGAAAAATGCCTTGGAAAAAAACGAGCCAAAAAAAAGGCTGTTTGGTTTTGAGATTATTGGCTCTAAAAGAGTTGCAAGGCAAAATGATCAGATAATTTATGAAGGAAAAAATGTCGGAAGGGTAACAAGTGGAACCTTTTCGCCAACTCTTGGCAAGTCGATCGGTTTTGGCTATGTGCCACCAGAAATGCAACTTGGACAAGACATTCAAATTGTAATTGGTGGAAAAAATTATGATGCAAAACTAAGATCTACAAGGTTCTACAAAAAATAATAGCATTTTTTTATGACGTCTTAATGAGGCTTTGATATGACTGAGAGGCGTTTTACACAGGACCATGAATGGGTAGAACTGTCTGGCGATACTGCAACAGTTGGCATTTCAAATTTTGCGCAGGATCAACTTGGTGATATTGTTTCGATTGAATTTCCTGAGATTAGTAGCAAATTCAAGCAAAAGGAAGCAATGGCAATAGTTGACTCTGTCAAGGCATCTTCTGATATTTACTGCCCTATGGATGGAACCATCATTGAAATCAATAAGAATCTCCAAGATCATCCTGAACTCATAAACAAGTCTCCATATGACGAAGGGTGGATGCTAAAACTCAAAGTTTCAAATATTTCTCAGTTTGAAAATTTAATGACACAACAGCAGTATGAAAAATTTGTTGGGGAAGAAAAGGGGTAGACCTAATGAACTACATTCCACATACAAAAGAAGACGTTACTCTGATGTTAAATGAAATTGGCGCATCGTCAATTGATGAATTAATTGAAAATTTCAAACCTTGTCTTACTAGTCCGTTAAAACTGCCAGAACCTATGAATGAGATGCAGCTTGTTTCTTATTTTTCTGAACTAGCGGGAAAAAACAAGATCTTCAAGTACTTTGTTGGTGCTGGAGCCTACGATCATTATTCTCCTGCGGTTGTAGACCACTTGATAAAAAGGGGCGAGTTTATGACTGCGTACACGCCGTACCAGCCAGAAGCAAGCCAGGGAATGCTTCAAGCAATGTACGAGTTTCAGTCATTTATCTGCCTTTTAACAGGAATGGATGTCTCAAACGCATCGCTATATGATGGAGCCTCTGCCTTGGCAGAAGCCGTTTTGCTTTCTTCTTCGTATACCAAGAAAAGGCATGTCTTTGTCGATAATGGCCTGAATCCCAGTTACTATGAGGTTCTAAAGACATACTGCAACGGCTCTGATCTGGAATTTACAAACACAATAGATGAAAATACCTGCTGTGTAATTTCGCAGAATCCTGACTTTTATGGAAACATAAAAGATCAAAGGCCATTAGTTGAAAAGGCACATCACAACAAGGCACTGTTTATCACATGCATAAATGAGCCAACATCTTTGGCACTCTTGAAACCCCCTGGAGAATATGGTTCTGACATTGTTGTAGGAGAAGGCCAATCATTTGGAATTCCATTAAGTTTTGGTGGACCATACCTTGGATTTCTTGCCGTCAAAAATTTTTTGCTAAAAAAAATTCCTGGAAGAATTGTTGGCATGACAGAAGACAAAAATGGTAAGAAAGGATTTGTCTTAACTCTTCAGGCTCGAGAGCAATTTATCAGAAGGGAAAGGGCAACTAGCAACATAACAACGAATCAGGCGCTGCTTGCACTTGCTGCAACCATTTACTTGGCAACAGTTGGAAGAAAGGGACTTGTCGATGTGGCAAAAAATTCCTACTACAAGGCACATTTGCTTTACGAAAAACTTGGAAAAATTGGCTTTAAAGGTTTGAATGAGAAATACTTTTACAACGAGTTTTGTGTAAAAACTCCAAAGGCTGCAAGCAAGATTTTCTCTCAACTTCTTGAACAAAAGATTGTGGGCGGATTGGTAGTTGATGATGATAAAATTATCGTATGCTGCACAGAAAAAAACTCTACAGCAGATATTAACGCTTATCTGGAGGCACTAAAATGAAGCTCATTTTTGAATATGAACAGCAACCAACAGAACATGTAGAACAGATACAGACACAACTTGATTTACCAAGTGAGCTGATACGTGACAGTCTTCCCCTTCCAAATGTAAATGAGATAGATATTGTGCGACATTATACCAACTTATCAAAGAAGAATTTTGGAATAGACAACAACCTGTATCCTTTGGGATCCTGTACAATGAAGTACAATCCAAAGGTAAGCGAAGAGCTGGCAAGACTCAAAGGATTTGCATCAATTCATCCACGCTCTCCTGTCGAATATTCTCAAGGCTCGTTAGAAGTAATCTGGGAATTGCAGGAGGCATTAAAGGAAATTACAGGTATGGATGATGTGTCGATTCAACCTGCTGCAGGATCTCAGTGTGAGCTTTTGGGGATTATGATAGCAAAAAGACACTTTGAGAATAAAAATGAAAAAAGAACCAAGGTTATCATTCCAGATTCATCTCATGGCACAAATCCTGCAAGCGTTGCAATGTGTAAGCTAGAGACAATTACAGTTTGCTCAGATTCTAGAGGAAACATGGACTTTAACGAAGTAAAAAAGAAGATTAGTCCTGATGTTGCACTTGTCATGGTAACAAATCCAAACACACTTGGTCTTTACGAAGAAAATCTCTTGGAGATAAAAGACTTGGCACACCAAAATGGAACATTGATGTATTGTGATGGTGCAAACATGAATGCACTTCTTGGAATAAGCAAACCAAAAGAACAGGGCTTTGACATGATGCATCTTAATTTACACAAAACCTTTGCAACTCCTCATGGCGGTGGCGGTCCTGGGGCTGGCGCACTTGCAGTTAGAGCATTTCTGTCAGATTATCTGCTAGTACCGAGAATAACAAAAGAAGATGGCAAGTTTCAGTTGGATTATAAAAAAGAAAAATCAGTAGGCAAGGTTCACTCGTTTTATGGAAATTTTGGAATTTTGGTGCGTGCACTTTGCTACATAAGGATATGGGGAAATCAGATAAGGCATGTTTCAGAAAATGCTGTACTAAACGCTAACTATCTTTTTGCAAAAATTCGTGACAGTTATCATGTTCCATACGACAGAAGATGTGCACATGAATTTGTCGTATCTGCAAAAAACATTCCAAACGGCGGGACAATTGATATTGCAAAAAGGATTTTAGATTATGGTTTTCACCCGCCTACGGTATACTTTCCTCTAATAGTTGAGGAGGCACTTATGATAGAACCAACCGAAACTGAGAGCAAGGAGACATTGGACAAATATGCGCAGGTTCTTGTAAACATAGCCAAAGAGCTAAGAGAAAAGCCTGAAATTGTAAAAGATGCCCCCCATACTGAACCTAGCAGACTAGATGAGGTCAAGGCGGCAAGGCAGCCAAACCTGAGATGGTCTCCTCAATAAACAGTCAGAACAATCCAAATTCTGTATCTGTCAAGCGGTATTTTAAATTCGAAAAGATGGTATGTGTTGATTTAGTTTTTGACAAGACCACAAACACAATACAATCAATCAAAATAACTGGCGACTTTTTTTTGCATCCTGAAGAGGCAATAGATTTAATCGAATCAGAAATTGTTGGAACAAAACTTGAAAAAGATTTGATAAAAAAGAAGCTTGAATCGCTCCTAGCAGGCTGCGAGCTTTACGGGTTTAGCATAGACTCGCTTTCTGACGCCATAATCAAATGCAAGGAGGCAGATTCCCATTAAATTCCAACAAGTCAAGATTTTAGAAACAGGTAGCAACAGCGGCCCAATGAATATGGCAATTGATGAATATCTTATGACCCATGCTACAGATACTCCAGTTTTTAGGATCTATGGATGGTCAAATCCATGCGTCTCAATTGGATACTTTCAAAGCATCAATGATATTGATTTTCAAAAATGCAAAACTGAGGCAGTTGGTGTTGTAAGGAGAATAACTGGAGGCGGTTCTGTTTTTCATGAAAAAGAGTTGACATATTCCTTTGTTTCAAGAAAATACCCTCAAAAAATATTAGACTCGTATCAAGAGATTTGCCAGATTATAGTCTCTGGTCTTGGCACACTAGGCATTGATGCAAAATTTTCCCCCTTAAATGACATAACAGTAGATGGAAAAAAAATTGGAGGAAATGCACAGACAAGAAAAAATGGAGCTCTGTTACAACATGGAACCATACTGCTTGAGGTTAACAAAGAAAAAATGTTTTCATTGCTAAAGGTTCCAGCGGAGAAAATTTCTGATAAAAAAATTTCTGACGCAAAATACAGAGTTTCTCAGATCTCAAAAACTTTTGATCAGGTTGCAGAGTCCTTAAAAGATTCGTTAAAACTTGTGTTTGGTTGTCAGACTCTTCCAGCTACACTAGAACAAAGCGAGTTGGAATCATGCAAAAAGATAGCCAAAGAAAGGTATTCCAATCCTGACTGGACTCTCAAGCGGTGATTTGACAAGCTTTATTGGATATTCTCTTTGAGTCATGGCAATGTTTGATGCAGTAATTATTGGAGCAGGCCCAGCCGGATACACTTGCGCGTTATCTGTTGCGGCAAACGGCGGAAAGGCGTGCATTGTTGAAAAAAACGGCCTTGGAGGAACATGCACGCAACGTGGCTGTATACCTACAAAGTACCTGCATTCTATGGCCGATATAATTAGGAGAGTAAAAAATGCAAAAAAACATGGAATTGATGCCTCAGTAGATGTAAACTATACAGAAATGAAAAATGGGATGCAAAAAAGTGTCTCAAAGCTTGCCGATGGAATCAAGATGCTCTTAGAAAAGAAAAATGTTGAGATCATTCATGGGACTGCTGCGATAAAATCAGCAAATGAGGTAATTGTAGATGGCAAGCTATTTTCTACAAAAAACATTGTCATTGCAACTGGAAGCTCGCCAATTTGTCTTCCAGGACAGCGATTTGGCGGCAAAATCTTGTCTTCAGATTCAATTTTTGAGATTGAGACTCTACCAAAATCAGTCGTTGTTGTTGGTGGTGGCTATAGCGGATGTGAGTTTTCTGCCATCCTGAATGTACTAGGATGTAAAGTTTGGATTGTTGAAATGGAAAAAAGATTGCTGCCAACCATTCCTGAAAAGATTGGCAAAACTGTGGAAAAATACATGAAATTAGATGGAATAAACGTGATGACTGGCTCTAAAGTTGAAAAAATTGATCAAGATTCAGTTTATGTAAACGGTGAAAAAATCCAAGCTGAAAAAGTTCTGCTATGTATTGGTAGAAAGGCAAACATCAATTCAGATGAGCTAAAAAATATTGGCATAGCTCATGATGATACGTGTATAATAGTAAATGAGAAAATGCAGACAAACATATCAAATGTCTACGCCATAGGCGATGTTACAGGAAAGTTTGAGCTTGCTCATGTAGCTGCAAAGCAAGGTGAAGTTGCAGCAGATAACATCATGGGAAAAAATTCTATAATTGATTATTCTGCAATTCCAATGTGTGTATTTACATTTCCAGAGGTTGCCTTTGTTGGAAACTGTGAAGGTGAGGGGAAGAGCTTTCCTCTTATTGCAAGTGCAAAGGCCACCTGCCTTTCCGAAACCCGTGGATTCATTGATGTTTTTGAAGAAAATGGAACTATTTCTGGCGTGATAATAGTTGGGCCACATGCAGGTGAGGTTCTTGGCGAAGCAACACTTGCGGTAAAACAAAAGATGAAATGCTCTGAGATTATAGATACAATTCATGCCCACCCAACTCTATCAGAGGCATTTGTTGACGCTACAAGAATGACTGAAGAGAAATCCATTCACATTTGATGCAAATAATTGGTTATTTTTGATGAAAAGAGGAATTGAATTAGGAATAAACGCAACACTTCCTTCAATACAAAAAGCTGCACAGATAGCAAACCAAAGCAAAATAGACTATTTTTTTGTGCCAGAGACCAATCCGGCTGTCATGGGAGTAGATGCCTTTGATGCTCTGGAAAAAATATCCAATGGAAAATGCATGGCTCTTGGAACCGCAATTGTAAATGTATTTTCAAGAAAAAAAGAAGAGATTTCTCGTAATGCAAATAAGATTTACCAAAAAACCAATGAAAATTTTGTACTTGGAATAGGAACTAGCGCTCCTGCAATCATTGAAAAATTGTGGAATCTGAAATTTGAGCGCCCACTTTCAAGACTAGTTGATTATACAAAATACTTGAGAGCAAATTTTAAAGGAAAGATATTCTGGGCTGCAGTTGGCCAGAAGACGGTGCAGCTTGCAGCGCAAAATGCAGACGGAGTTATATTTTTCTTAAAGCCAAGAAACCAAGTTTTTTCTGACATACAAAAAATTAAGCAAAACCTCTCATCTGCTGGGAAGAGTTTTGATTCCTTTGAGACAGTATGTATAGTTCCTACCTATCTTGATTCATCAGAAAATCTCAATGCTGCAAAAGCGACATTGGCAAAATATATTGGAGCAAATGAATTTTATTCAAACCCATTATCAGATGAATTTGGAAAAGAAGTTATGGAGATTAGAAAAACCTTCAAGGAGTTTGGATTTACAAAAACTATTGAGAAAGTAAGCGACAGTCTTGTAAAGGAACTTACAGTATGTGGCACTCCTACACATTGTAGAGAAATGTTAGATAATTTTCAGAAAGAAACTGGATGTAAAACTGTAATTGCTGGATTTGACCTTCCAAAAGAAGGATATGATCCAACATTCTTTGAGAATTTAAGAAAGCTGTTGGCTATGATGTGAAAATGGTTTCGGTAGGATTATCACAAATATGCGTCAACTATCCTATGTTTTCCTATTCAATAAGAGAAATCGTAGACGATTTTTTGCGTCCAAAATTAGAGAGAGAGGTACGAGAGTATGTCAAAGATAACCTAGGAATTAACAAAGTTTTCAAAATATATGATTTTGATAGAATAGATTTTTCAAAAAATGACTATCTGGAGCCAGACATATCAAAAAACGAGTTATTCCTAAAAACTGCAAAAGATCTTTTGAGAAATTCAAAGCAAAAATCTGGAGATATTGGTATGCTAATTACAGTAAATGACAACAATCAGTTTCTTGACCCTGCTCCGACAGTTGAGATAGTAAGCAAACTTGGTTTGAGCGAAAATATAAGAACACAAAATATGCAGGGACTTGCTTGTTCATCATTTTCTGAAGCATTGTTAAATTCTGCAGGTTATTTTCAACTAAATGGAAAAAGCAATTCAATGGTTCTAATAGGTTCTATGTATACGGACTGGTTTTTGGACAGACTAAAGCAGACAAAGCTAGTCTCAATTAAAAACAAGTCAGATCTTAACAACCTAGTATACTTTCTTATTTTCAGTGATGTTGTTGGAGGGACCATACTATCAAAAGATACCAAGAATGGAATAGCTAGTATTGACTCTGATGAGATTTTCTCATGCAAAGATTCAGGAAAAAAGGGCTACAAAAAAGCATCCTTGAAGCTATCACCAGACAAAAAAAATAGAATAATTTTTGATATGAATCTTGATTCAAAGGTTCTCAAAAAAACTGTCGGCACTTTATGTCAAAAAAATATAGATCAGCTAGAAAAGAAGACTCGCGATGAATATAGGAAAATCAAGGTTTTGGGTTTGCATACTGCAGGCGCAAGATTTCTTGATTATATTACATCAAAATGTAATATTTCAAAAGATAAAGTTGCATTATCATATTCTTTGATGAAGGAAACTGGAAATACAGGCGCTGTCAGCTCTTTGCAATTCATACAGGAATCAATAAAGCGAAAACTTATTCGCAAAAATCAAATCGGTTGTTTTATTGATTATGGATGGGAAGGTTCCAATATTCTTCTTTTTAAAAACAGAAAATAAATTCAGAGTTTATCCAAACAGCGAAGACAAACCTTCCATGGCTTGTTCTTCAGATTTTGCACTTGGTGTTTCAGCCTCTTTCTTTCCTTCCTTCTTTGCCTCACCTGCGCCGCCTGCGGCTGCTGGTGCTGCTGCAACTGCCACTGGTGCTGCTTTGATGGCTTCCTCGATGTTTACGTCTGCCAGTGATGCTACCAGAGCCTTTACTTTTGCCTCATTAGCTTCTGCTCCGGAGGCCTTTACGATGCTAGAAATGTTTGCCTCGTTGATCTCCTTTTTTAGTTTGTGAAGCATTAGTGCAGCGTAAACGTATTCCATTGTATCGACTTTTTCGAATGGCATAATATAAAACTATGGAGAAAATGAAACTAGATTTCTAACATTAAACAAGAATTTTCAAGCTTCGGCAAACAGAGTACAAGTGTCTTTTCAAATTCTTATCATATAGTGTTTCCATTCTTTGTCGAAGAATTCTTTTTGCTTGGTCTCGTTCAGAACCATTTGGTAACGAAAGAACATTGTTTAACAATTCAGGGATTGATTCACGTATCCAGCCATCAAGAACAGTATAGACTTTTGGTGGAAGTGGGATGATTTTGTCTGAATTCAAATCCAATACGTCAGTATAATTTTCATGCTCAACTCTGTAGATAAAAGCAAGAATGCAGCTTTCTGGGGTTGGCTCTTTTAAAATTTCAATTGAATGTGAGCCTGCTTTGTTTTGCGAGATTTTATTTTTTAATCCGACTGGATTAACTATTAATCCATTTATTCCAATTTTTGAGCCATCAACGCCACTAACGGCACCAAATATGATGTTCTTGTATTCACCGTCTTGTTTTGATGAAAATACATAGTCGCCTTCTTTGATTCCTTTTTTCTTGCCAAACACAAAATGCAGTCTATCTATATTGTATTTAATTTATCCCAATCGACAATTCTTAATATCAGTCGATTAAAGAATTTCCAAGATGGGGAAAAAAGAGATTCTTGAAAAATTTTCAGCAGATCCTGACAGATATTACAAAGTTAAATTATTTGATGAAAAGGGATTTGAACGCAAATCATGCGCAACATGCCACAGATATTTTTGGACAGTTGATGAAAAACGTACAAACTGCCCTGATCATTCTGATGACACATATTCGTTTATAGGAAATCCGCCGACAAAAAAGCGATTTGATTATACACAAGCATGGAAGGAGGTAGAGTCATTTTTTGTAAAAAATGGACATACTTCAGTAAACAGGTATCCTGTTGTTTGCAGATGGCGTGATGACTTGTATTTTACAATAGCATCAATTGTTGACTTTCAACGTGTTATGGGCTCTAAAGTTGTCTTTGAGTTTCCTGCAAACCCACTGGTTGTTCCACAAACTTGTCTTCGATTCAAAGACTTGGAAAATGTTGGTGTTACTGGAAAACACTTTTCCAGTTTTTGTATGATTGGGCAGCACAGCATTCCAAATGATCATGGATATTGGAAAGACAAGTGCGTTGATTTGGATTACCGATTAGTAACCGAACAGTTTGGAATTGACAAAAACGAAGTTGTATTTGTAGAAGATGTTTGGGAAGGAGGCGGCTCTTTTGGCTCTTCACTAGAATTTTTTGTAAAAGGACTAGAGCTTGGCAATGCAGTTTTTACTGAATTTCAAGGAGATTTGTCAAGTTACAAAACACTAGACCAGAAAATCATAGACATGGGGGCAGGCCTTGAGCGATTTGCGTGGATTACGATGGGAACCCCTACCGCATATGATTGCTGCTTTGGGCCAATAACTAGCAATCTAATACAACAGACAGGAATTGACGCAAATTCTGAACTTTTGGTTCGTTACTTTACTGAAATTGCAAAGAATCTAGAACGATTTGGGGATTTATCTGAGGTTAGAAAAACTGCGATAAAATCAGCAGGTATATCAGAAGAGCAAATTAAAAAAATCATAACCCCGCTTGAGGGAATTTATATGATTGTTGATCATGTTAGAACACTAATTTTTGCAATATCTGACGGGGCTTTGCCAAGCAATGTGGGTGGAGGATACAATCTTCGAATAATGCTTCGAAGAATTATTTCCACAATGGATAGACTTGGGCTAAAATTTGACATGAATGAGATTATCGACACACAAATTGACTATCTTAAAAAAACCTATCCAGAACTAGAAAAAACACGAAATGATGTCAAGACCATAATCGAAATTGAATCAGGCAGATATGAGAATTCAAAAGAACGAATGCAAAAAATTGTAAGTAAGCTAAAACAAAAGCCAACAGTTGATGATTTAATCCGCCTCTATGAATCAGATGGCGTAACTCCAGACTATCTTAAGGAAATGAAGGTAATTTCTGAGATTCCATCTACCTTTTACACTAAACTATCGGAATTACACCAGTCAAAGAAAGTCGAAAAACAAGAACATTTACCATTAGAAGGATTACCAGAAACCGAACTTTTGTACTATGAAAATGATCCTAGAGAGTTTGATGCCAAGGTTCTCAAAAGTTTTGATAAATATGTTGTGTTAGATAGAACATCATTTTATGCAAGAGGTGGTGGACAAGAGCCGGATCATGGAAAAATCGCAGGATTTGATGTAGTTGATGTAAACAAGCATGGCAACATTATAGTGCATGAGCTAAATGGAGGTATACCGAAAGAAGGGATGACTGTATCATGTGTTGTTGATTCAAAAAGAAGAGATGGTGTTACAAAACATCACACCAGCACACATATTCTAAACTCGTCTTCTCGAAATGTTTTAGGTTCTTGGGTCTGGCAACATTCTGCATTCAAAGAAGAAGACCATGCAAGGCTAGACATTACACATCATTCGGCTTTGACTGATGAGGAAGTTGCAAAAATTGAAGAAGTGGCAAATGCCAAAGTAAAAGAAAATATTCCAGTAACGATTCAAAATTTTGATAGAGGAACAGCTGAGCAAAAGTATGGTTTTAGAATTTATCAGGGCGGAATTGTTCCAGTAAAGTCAGTCAGGATTGTCTCAATTGGAGATTTTGATATTGAAGCATGTGGTGGAACACATGTAAAGAGTACAAAAGATGTTAATTTAATCAAAATTACAAGAACAAAGAGAATTCAAGATGGCGTGGTTAGACTAGAATTTGTAGCTGGCAAGGCAGCTCAAGAATATATTGAAAAATATGAAGCTGAGCTGAAAAAAGCATCATCTGAGCAAGCAGCAAAAGAACAAAGGGACAAGCTAAGAGAAGAAAGAAAAGAAAAAGCTAGAGAGAAAATTCCAACCATACTGGAGCAAATTTTGCAGGCAGGTGAAGGTAGAGTAGATGAGATTGTAGTCTCTGGTGGGCGATTTTATTCTACTACAGATGATCAGTACGATGAATACTTTCACATTAATTTTGGAGAAAGGCTAGTCAAGGACAATCCTTGGGCAGTATATTGTGGAATTTTTGAAGAAAAAGGAACTGTGCGAGCAATAATTCACGCAGGAGAAGAGGTCTCAAAGGCAAAAAAAGCAGGAGATATTGCCAAGGCAGTTTCCCAAATCCTTGGTGGCTCTGGTGGAGGAAACCCGAGGTTTGCTCAAGGCGGTGGACCAGACAAGTCTAAAAAAGATGATGCCATCAACAAAGCAAAATCAATGGTTTTGGAATAGTGTTATCGCATGGAAGTAGACTGGTCAGGAATTGAGAAAAAATGGAGACAAAAGTGGATTGATGCCAAACAGTTTGAATCAGATCCAAATGATAAAGAAAAAAAATTCATTACTGTAGCCTATCCTTATCCAAACTCGCCACAACATATTGGACATGGCAGAACCTACACACTAGCTGATGTCCATGCAAGATTCTATCGAATGAAAGGATATAATGTGTTGTTTCCAATGGGATTTCACTATACTGGAACCCCGATTCTTGGGATGGCAAAAAGAGTTGAAGCTGGCGACAAGGAAATCATTGATGGGCTAAAAAACATCTATCATGTTCCTGATAATGACATCAAAACATTTTCTGAGCCAGTAAAGATTGCAGACTACTTTCATCAAGAGATCAAGGCAGGCATGATAGAGATGGGCTATTCAATTGACTGGCGCAGAGAATTTACAACTATAGATCCTGTTTATCAAAAGTTTATCGAGTGGCAGATTAATACGCTAAAAGAAAAAAATCTAATCATTCAAGGATCTCATCCCGTTGGATGGTGTCCAAAGGATCAAAATCCTGTATCACAACATGATACGCTTGGCGATGTAGAACCAGACTTTACTGAATACATTTTGATTAAATTTCAATTTGGAGATTTTATCATTCCAACAGCTACTTTACGTCCTGAAACATTGTTTGGTGTGACAAATCTTTGGGTCAATCCTGGAACAGTATACAAAAAAGTCAAGGTAAATGAAGAAAAATGGATCGTGAGTGCAGAATGTGCAAAAAAGCTGGAGTTTTTGGATAAGAAAATTGAAGAAATAGGAGAGATTGCAGGTTCTGAGCTATTAGGAAAAGAAGCAAAAACACCAAAAACTAATAGAGATATTCCAATTTTTCCTGCAACTTTTGTCAAAAGCCAGACAGGTACTGGAATTGTAATGTCTGTTCCAGCTCATGCGCCATTTGATTATCAAGCTCTAAAGGATCTAGCTCACAGAACTCCATACTTTGCAGATAAATTAAGAACACTTGAGCCAATCTCAATTATCAAAACTGAAGGATTTGGAGATATTCCTGCAAAAGAAACATGTGAAAAATTCAAAATTCGAGACCAAGATGATCCAAAATTAGAAGAGGCAACAAAGGATCTTTATTCTAAAGAGTTCTATGATGGAATTTTAAAAGAAAATACAAAACAGTTTGCAGGTAAGAAAATTTCGGATGTAAAAGATGATATAAAAAATTGGTTAATTGATGCAAGAGATGGCGATGTTTTACTAGAGCTAAACAATGCGCCAGTTAGATGCAGGTGTGGTGCTGAATGTGTTGTTAAAATTCTGACCAATCAATGGTTTCTAAATTATGGTGATAAAGCCTGGAAGGAAAAAGCTACAAAGTGTCTTGATAAAATGAGTGTTTTACCACAAGAGATTCGTCCCGAATTTAATTATGTTATAGGATGGCTGCGGGAGCGGGCGTGTGCAAGACAACATGGACTTGGCACAAAGCTGCCATGGGATAAACAATGGATTGTCGAAAGCCTCTCAGACTCTGTGATTTACATGGCATACTATATCATTGCAAAGTTTGTAAATGCTGGAAAAATATCAGCTGAGAATCTTTCAAAGGAATTTTTTGACGATGTTTTTCTTGGCAAGAGTAGCTCCAAGGTAGTTGAGATTCCAAAAAATATTGTTGATGAGATAAGATCCGAGTTTTCTTACTTTTATCCTGTTGATTCAAGACATTCAGGACGTGACTTGGTTCCAAACCATCTGACATTTTTTATCTTAAACCATGTCGCAATATTTCCTGAAGAAAACTGGCCTCGTGAAATAGTTGTTAATGGTTCTGTTTTGATGGATGGCAAAAAAATGTCAAAGAGTATGGGAAATATCATTCCTTTGAGACAAGCGATTCGTAACTATGGCGCAGATCCAATCAGACTTGCAATAATTATATCAGCTGAGTTATTACAGGACGCGGATTTTAATCTAGAATCAGTTAATGGAATAAAAAACAAGCTTGTTTTGATGTTAGAGGAATGCTCAAAGCTAAAGCCAGGAAAACCTGCCAAGCTTCAAGCAGAAGACAAGTGGATTCAAAGCAAGCTCCAGTCTGTGATATCAAACGTCAGTACAAGCATAGAGAAAATGAGACTACGCGAAGCTTTGCATGAAATATTATTTTCATTTGAGTCTGAT
Organism: Nitrososphaerota archaeon; assembly: GCA_016871975.1. Taxonomy (GTDB): domain Archaea; phylum Thermoproteota; class Nitrososphaeria; order Nitrososphaerales; family Nitrosopumilaceae; genus VHBM01. Next base: position 14,719 of record VHBM01000006.1, read on the forward strand.
TTACAATGGTATCATAAAAGAGCCAAAGTAAAGAAAAGAGATGATTATTCTGGTGTTTTGCATGAGATTAACACAGCTAGAGTTGCAATGTTATCGCCATTTGCACCACACATATCTGAAGAGGTTTGGGAAAAGCTTGGCAATTCAGGTTTGGTTTCTCAAACTAGCTGGCCAAGTGTTTCATTTGATGTAATTGATCCTAATGCAATACAGACTGAAGAGTTGTTAAAATCAATCATGGATGACATTTCAAGCATTCTCAAGGTTACAAAAATTACTCCAAAGAAAATCACAATATACACATCTGATAGTTTCAAAGTAAATGCATACCATGCAATTTTGGAAAAGGTGATGGCAGATGAGACAAACATGGGCGCTATAATGAAGGACTTGATTGCAAATCCCCAAACAGCTGACATCAAAAAGAATCCTGATTTTGTTCAAAAGGTCATTAAAGATATTTTATCAGAACCATCTGAGATTAGAAAAACAAGGCTTGAAACAAAAAACTTTGATGAAGAGTCATTGATTGCAAAAGAGCTGATAAGCTTGGTAAAAAATGACTTTGGTGTGGATGTGCAGGTATTTTCTGAGAATGATTCTGGAATTTATGATCCAAAAGGAAAGGCAAAGACTGCAAGGCCTTTCAAGCCGGCAATTTTGATTGAATAAAGAAGATTGCGTGTACAAAACCTCGGAGATTGAAACATTCTATTTATTAGGCTATGACAAATTTCAGCTAAAATGAAAATTGCTGTAGTCGGTATGGGAGTAGCTGGCAGTTATCTGCTTGCAAGACTCAAAGGCGATCACGAAGTAGTAGGCTTTGAGAGGATGGCCGAAAAAGATCATGATTCTATTTGTGCGTGGGGCTCGTCAAAATCTAAAATGCAAGAGCTTTGCCAAAAAGCAGACATTGATTTTGAAAAATATGTCATTCATGATGGAAAAAACCTCCACATCGAAGTAAACGACAGAAACAAGTTTGACATCAAACTAAAAGGACTATGCACATATGACAAAATTGGAATTATTCGTGATATGACAAAAGGCTGTAAAGTGCAGTATGGCATCACACCAAAACTAGATGATTTGGAAAGAGATTTTGATCTTATACTAGACGCAACTGGATTTTATAGAATGTATCTGCCAAAAGCGGCCAACGATTTCTACTTGCCCACATACCAGTACAAAATTGAATACGAAGATGAGGTGCCGTTGGATGATTTTTATGTTAAACCATTTCGTGGCATAACTGGCTATTTTTGGTACTTTCCATTAGGCAAAAGGCTTGCCCATATTGGAGCTGGGGATTACAAGAAAAATCACGTTAAAGAAACTGACGAGTTTTTGAAAAAACATGGAGGCAAGATTACTAAAACCGTTGGCAGGCCAATAAGGCTGGCTACGCCAGATAGGTGTGATCCATTCTATCATGGAAAAGTGGTAGGAGTTGGAGAGTCAATAGGTACAGTTTATCCGCTGCTAGGTGAGGGAATCATCCCAAGCATGATTTGTGCAGATATTTTTATCAAAAATATAGGAAATAACGAAAAATACAGAAAAGAAGTTCTAGCATATTTTGCGATTTATAGCAAGGTGTTAAAGTTTGTACTTTCAAAAATGAAAGGCGAGTTTAGTTTTATAAAACAGTTTGTTGACTTGATGTCAATTTTTAGATACATGAAAAAAAATGAAGACCGATTTGGAATGGAAATTCATATGCGTGATTTGGTAAAGGTTGCAAAGGCCTAGCCAAATGTTACATGGCCAAAGTTTTCTCTAGCTGTCCTGTTTGATTTCATATTATAGTCATAAACTAGTCCAGAGTACTCTTGCAAGATCTCTTTCATAGGATCAATTGTTTCTGCTAAGTAAAATCCAGGACAATCTCCCGTAAATTGAAATGTTGCATGAACACGTGCCGTACCGTTTTCATTTACAAGCCATGTAGAAAATGGATAAAGATAGCAAACTCCAGGCCTTTGCGGATGTAAACTGCAAAATCCCTTGTCATCTAAAAATCTGCATGAGATGTGAGTTCCATCATCAGCTGCTGTCTCGTCAGCTTTACGTTTCAGATTTACGCTAGTCATAGTAGTTACCTCTCCTGAAGGTCCATATTCCTGCCATGTGGCAACCAATGTTTCATTTTTTAAAAAATCAGATGTTTTTTGATATTTCATCCCCTTTCCAATCGTAATTATGTCATCTGAAGTCAAAGGCAATCGTCCCTGCCTGTTGCAACAATTATGACAGTCAGGCCAATAACATTTCCACAAAATGAATTTTTTTTCCTTTGTCAAGTAAGGAATGTGAAAAATTACGTTTTTTACTTTGAGTGGATAGTCAGATACATCAGCACATTTTCCCAACATAAAGTCATGTAAAAGTGGATCAATTTGCCAGTCTTTTTCTAATAAAACAAGGGACTCTTCAATTTCTTTTTGTGACAATTCAATTATAACCAATTCTAAAGATGCTATTAATGTTGAGCGAAAAAGGAAAATATGCTTCTGCTACTGAAAACCGAAGATTTGTTTGGCAAAAAATTGTTTGGCCTTTGATATTAGAGCTAAATGATGTAGCATTCACACTAAAACAATATCAAAAAAAGCGTGACGAGATTTGTAAAAATGACAGCACCATGATGATGAGTACATCAAGGGGTTTGGTGTCCTTGCAACAAAAAGGTATTTTGTACAAAGAAAAGGATCTTTATTCCATACATTATAGATTAATTCCATACATGAGATTAAAGGCAGATTGTGATTATGCAACTGCGATTCACGAAGTGAAAATCAAATAGTCAATTGCAAGTTGTAAATAAATAATTATATTCTAACATAATCAAGTCGTCTTGGTAGCCCGATAGTCTAGCGGCCAAATGATTTTCAGGTTATGGATTCCGCGCTCTGGATCTTATGAGAGGATACGCGGGGACGGCAGTTCGAATCTGCCTCGGGCTACTTGTGTTTTATCTAGATGCTTGAGCTATTCTTTCTAGCTCGTGCTTTTTCTTTACAGATGGAGCTTCTGGATCATTTGTAGCAGCCAGGATTAGGTGTTCTGAAAGGTGTTCTTCGATTGCTTTTGGATTTGAAAATGTTGCCTCTCTTACGCCGTCTGCAATAAATTTTAACGCCAAATCAATTCGTCTCACAGGAGCCACATCCACAGAAACGTGGTAGACTGTTCCACCATATACTATTCTAGTAGTGTCTTCGTTTGGTGCTGAATGTTCTACTGCCCTAACCAAAACTTCAACAGGATTTTTGCCAGTTTTTAAGTGGATTATATCAAAAGCTGCTTTCATGGTATTTATTGCATGAATTTTTTTCCCAGCCATGCGTCCTGTATTTTTTGCATATTTTTTTCCAAAGTGCATTAGTTTGTTGACAAGACGTTCTACTATGTTGACTTCAGCCTTGTTAAATCGTTTAAGAGCAGAGCGCCCAAATGTTAATGGCATAATAGTTTGTCTAAGTGAGATTACGTTTTTGAGGCCCTTGTCCTGTATTGCAATATCTGATAAATCCCATTTTCTAAACAACAAAAGTTTTTGCGTTTCGCCCATATTCTATCGCCTTGGTTTTTCTTTCTTGCCCAATACCAATTCACGCAAAGAGGTTCCATTTACCTTGAATACCTTGAATCTGACTCCTGGAATGTCGCCCATTGCGCCACCCATTGTAGCGCCCATTCCTTCTACATGAACCTCATCATGTTCATCTACAAAGTTCATTGCACCGTCTCGTGGTAAAAATGCGGTAATGGTTTTTCCATTTTTGATTAGCTGAACTCTAACACATTTTCTAACAGCAGAGTTTGGCTGTTTTGCTTCAATGCCTACTTTTTCTAAAACAATTCCTCTTGCTTGCGGTGCCCCTCCAAGTGGGTTTGCTTTTCTGTCCAATCCAAGCTTTCTTCTTTTGTATGTTCCAATAGACCAACGTAGTCGTTTGCGTTTTGCCTTTAAAACTCGACCTGCAAACAACCCAAGTGGTGATTTTGCCATAAATTTACAACTCGGGTAATCTTTCTGGGCTGTTTATTTGGACTTTTGTGATTTCAAAATATCTTTTTGCCAACAGTCGTGCTTTTTCAGCATTGCGCCCTTCTCTGCCAACAACAATTCCTTTCTTTTTTGGATCAACTAGAACAATTGCTTGCATAGAACCATCTGCACGCTTGTTGAGTTTTACTTCAGAAATTAGTTTTGAATTCAGTATGTTCTTTAAAAATTCTGCAGGATCATCAGAGTATTCTACTATCTCTACATTTTTTTTGACAATGTTTTGCAAGCTTCGTATGTGGGAGCCGCCCTTGCCTATTGCAAGTCCCATTTTACCTGAATTTACAACAAAAATAACGCGGTCTTGTTTTTCATCTTCGACACAATCACGTGCTGTTGCACCTGTAACGTTTTGAAAAAGCGACATTAGTCGCATTTGATCAGTTGTTAGCTTGATTGTTTGTGTCATTGTTATTTATCTCGAAGCTTTACCGCTCTCATTTAAACTTTCATAACACAAGTTTGTTGCAAAGTTTGATTCAATCATTTAGTTTTCGTTTCTTTTAGCAGTGATTTGATGTTAGTGTCGCTTAGTGATGTTAATGAAATAGCTGATACACGAAACTGCAGTCCACATAGTCTTCCTAGTGCTACTGATGAGCCTTCAAAGTTTAATGTTGGAATTTTTTCTTTTTTTGCCGATTTTTGAATTTTTTCTTCTGTGTCTTTTGAAATCGACTGCGATAATACTATTAGTTTAGAGTTTTGCATTGCGGCAAGGATTTGTTTTGAGCCTAGTATACGTTTTCGCTCCTTGATTGCATCTTTGAGTGTTTTTTCTAATAGCTTGCTCATGATTTTATCTGTATTTGCCCATTCTTGATGTGACCTTTATAGATTTATTGAAAAATAAAGATGGTTAATCCTTCTTCTTTGAGACCTGCATGTAAAGGTCAACTATGCCGCTGCCTATTGGGATGTTGCTTCCAACGATAACATTTTCAGTGACGCCTTTTAGTTCCTCGATTTCGCCAGCCAGTGCAGCATGTGCTATTGTAGGGACTGTAATTTCAAATGCAGCTCGTGCCAGTACACTTTCTTTTGTGCCTGCGATTCCATGACGTCCAATCTGTTGCATGTATCCTCGTGAGCACATCAAGTCAGAAACTAGCATAATGTATCTGATATCAACTTCTAGTCCTTGGTCCTCAAGTGTAGAGCTTATTTCATTAATTAGAGCATTTCTTGCAGCCTCGATTCCAAGTGTTGCTGCAATCTCAAAGACGTTGTTTGTTCTAACTTGCTTTTTGTCGATTCCTCCAACTTCTAAAACTTTGGCAAGGTTTGAACCAGTTGTCTGGATAACCCACTCATCGTCTTTTTGAACTAGGGTTACTCTTTCAATGTCTGGGACTCCTTTTACTGTAGTTCCTAAAATTTTGTTTCGAAGTGTTATGACTGTTGGAGCATCAGACTCTTCAGCCAGGTTTAGTGTTAGAACGTCGCCTTTTTCATCAAGCTTGAATTTTTTGTTTGACTGTAATGCCTCAACTACATCAGCTACTGTACATCCACGTTCTTTTAGCTTTGTAGGACTGAGGTGTAGTGTAATTTTAGTTGCATAGTCTGTTTCTGCCTTTGCTAAAACGCTAACCTTTGTTTGTAGTATGTTACGGGCAACCTCGATTGCTTTTTCTCTTGATTTTTTTGACTCTTGATCAAGGTAAATGTCCATTGTTGGGGTTACTGGTTTTTTGCGTGCATCTACTAGCTCGATTAGTCTTGGCAGACCCAAGGTTACGTTTCTTTCTCTAATTCCTGCAAAGTGGAATGTTCTTAGTGTCATCTGAGTACCAGGCTCGCCAATGGACTGTGCTGTAACTATTCCTACTGCCTGTCCTGGTTCAACTTTGGCTTTATTGTATAGTTCCAGTCCTTTTTTACATACTTTTTCAACTCCATCCCTGCTAAGCTTTGATTCAGTTAATGCATCAGTGACTATTTTTCCAAGTCTTGTGTTGAATGTTTTTGTATATTTTTTGGCTAGCTCTAAAATTTCTTCTTTTGTTGCTTTTTTGCCAGAGTCTACAATTGTTTGTGATTCAATCAGTCTGTTAACATTAAATGCCTCGCCATGATCACTTTTTGCAACATCGATTCCATCTTCACCATAAAGGAATTGTATGATATGTCCATGTGGGTCCCTAACAGTTCCATCATATTCTAGCTTGATGTGCTCTAGTGCGTTGATGAGTCTTCGCTGCATGTATCCGCTTTGCTGTGTTCTAACTGCAGTGTCTACTAGTCCTTCTCGTCCACCCATAGCATGGAAGAAAAATTCCAGTGCAGACAAGCCATCTCTATAGTTTGATTTTACAAATCCTTTAGAGTCTGGATTATCATCATTTTCTTTAAAGTGTGGCAATGCACGATTGTTGTAGCCTTTGATTATTCTCTGTCCACGTCTTGATTGTTGACCTAGTGCACCTGCCATCTGGCCTATGTTTAGTGAAGAACCTCTTGCACCAGTAGTTGCCATGATTCTTCCTGCATTTGTTTCATCAAATGATTGGTCAGCAGTGCTTCCGGCTCTGTCTCTTGCCTTTCCTAATTCGTTTACAATGTATGCTTCTAGTGCTTCTTCAGCAGAGAGTCCTCTTGTTAGCTTTAGTGTTCCTTTCTTTGCTTGTGAGATAAAATCATAGACTTTATCATATGATTCTTGAATTCCTCCTAGTATTTCTTGTCTGACTTTGTCTGATAATTCAAGGTCAGCATATCCATAGCTGAATCCATAGTGTGTAATGAACTGCTTTGCTATAATCAAAATAGAGTTGAGGAATTTTCTTGCCTGTGCGTTACCATAGTCTTTTGCTATTCTGTGCAAAACACTTTCTGGTTCTTCTGCACCAATAGATGACTTGTCAATAATTCCACTGATGAGCTGGCCGTTTTTAATTACGACGTCTTTTTGTTTTCCTTTTGTTCCCTTTGACCACTTGGAAGTCATTACATAGTTAAAGTCGTCAGGAAGGAAAAGTGAGAACAATTGCTTTCCTGTATAAAGAGATCCGCCTTTGCCTTTTACTGCAGGTTCTGGCAGTGTGCCCAGGTAACCACCCAGCATAGAGTAATTTGCAAATTCTTGTGGTGTTAGTGTTGTGCTGTCTTTTGTAAGAAGATATGCTCCTGTAATGAAATCTCGCAGCCCACCAATGATTGGTCCCCCATATCTTGGAGAGATTAGCTGATCTTGTACTCGCATCAAAAGTATTGCTTCTGCTCTTGCCTCCTCGCTTTGTGGCACATGAAGATTCATTTCATCTCCATCAAAGTCTGCGTTGTATGGAGGGCATACAGAAGGATGTAATCGAAATGTTTTGCCTGGTAGTACTTTAACATAATGTGCCATGATTGACATTTGATGCAATGATGGTTGTCTATTGAACATGACAATATCACCGTCTGAGAGATGGCGCTCAACCAGATATCCAATCTCTATACTGTCAGCAATAGTTTTTCTGTCCTCAACAAAGTCTAGTCTTATCTTAACTCCGTCTGGCCTTACGATATAGTTTACACCTGGAAATTGATTGGGCCCATTGACGATTAGTTCTCTTAGCTTTTCAATGTTCCATTCCGTAACAATTTCAGGAATGGTTAGCTTCATTGCAACAGATTCTGGGACGCCGACTTCAGACAGGTCAAGGTTTGGATCAGGTGAGATTACAGTTCTGCTTGAAAAATCAACTCTTTTTCCAGAAAGTGAGCCTCGGAATCGTCCTTCTTTTCCTTTCAATCTTTGAGTGAGTGTTTTTAGTGGTCTGCCAGAGCGGTGGTGTGCTTGTGGGATTCCAGAAACTTCATTGTCAAAATATGTTGTAACGTGGTATTGTAACAAATCCACAAGGTCTTGTACAATTAGTGGCGGAGTTCCTGCCTCTTTGCTTTCCTTCAGTCGTTGGTTTACTCTAATGATATCTACCATCTTGTGGGTAAGATCATCTTCAGATCTGATTCCAGTTTCTAATATGATTGAAGGCCTGACAGTTACTGGTGGGACAGGTAGTGCTTGCAAGATAAACCATTCTGGTCTTGCAGTTGCAGGATCATAACCTAAAAGCTTGAGATCTGGATCAATTATTTGTGAGAATCGTTCTCGTATTGTAATTGGGAGCAGTCTGTGTTCTCCTATCTCAGTTTTTTCGATAAAGATTGTTGGCTTTGTAAAAATTAATTCGTATTGGGTTTTGCCACAGTGTGGACATTCCTTTGCTTTTTTGGCCTTTTCTAAAATTGCCTCTGGAATTCTTTTTTGTGATATTACTGTAAATGCGGCCTCTCTTTTCATTATCTTTTCAAAGTCATTAAGCTCATCTTGTGGTACTTTGAGTCGCGAGCAGGATTTGCATGTTGCAAGTAAAAGCTTGTAAATATTATCAATAAATGCAATGTGTAAGACAGGTTCTGCTAACTCAATGTGTCCAAAATGGCCAGGGCATCTGGCAGCTGTATTACCGCATGTAAGACATTTTTGTCCTGGTTCTAGGGTTCCCAGTCGTCCATCCATCAGTCCCCCTTGTACTGCCATGCCATCTTCATCATATGTTTCAGGGGCAGTGATTTCTGCAACAGAGTATTTTCTAATTTCAGTTGGGGACCATACAGAGAATCGTATGCTGTCGATTGATTTTATGGTTTGAAGTGACATTATACTTTCTCCTTTATCAATAACCTAGGTGCAACGTTGAGGCTCTGCATCTCTTGCAAGAGTAGCTTGAATGCATATGCTACTGATACAGAAGAAACTTTGGCCTTGTCTCCACATACTCTGCAAACATATTTTCGCTGTTTAACATCATGATAGGCTACTAGCCCACATCTCTCACACACAAAAATGTCAGCCTTGTCAGATTCGTCAAGTAGTCTGTCTTTTAGAATCATTGATGCACCATATGCGATTAGACAGTCTCGCTCCATTTCTCCAAATCGTAGTCCTCCTCCTCTTGCTCTTCCCTCCGTTGGTTGTTTTGTCAGCATTTGGACTTGGCCTCTTGCCCTTGCATGAATCTTATCAGCAACCATGTGGTGTAATTTTTGATAATATACAATGCCAATGAATATTTCAACAGGGAATGGTTTTCCTGTTCTTCCATCATACATTATTTCTTTTCCAGAATGCTTGAAGCCTGCACTTTCCAAGATACTTCGTGCAACATCCATTTTTTCTCCAACAAATGCGGAACCGTCAAACTTTTGTCCTCGCAGTGCAGCTGCCTTGCCAGTTATTGATTCCAAAAACATGCCCACTGTCATTCTTGATGGAAATGCATGTGGATTGATTAGAACATCAGGTATGATACCGTCTGCAGTATAAGGCAAGTCTTCATTTTTAGCTAAAATTCCCAAGACGCCTTTTTGTCCATGTCTTGATGCAAATTTATCACCAATTTCAGGAATTCTCATATCACGTACTCTTATTTTATACATTTTACCGCCTTCGTTTGACTGTGTCATTACTACAGTGTCGACAACTCCTGTCTCTGATGGTCTTACACCAATTGATGTATCGCGTCTGTATGGACCCTTTACCTCAAACTCGCGGTATTCTTCCATGAATCTAGGAGGACTAGTTTTTCCAATTAGAATGTCGCCACCAAGTACCTGTGACTCTGTTGCAACTACGCCGTCTTCTTCAAGAAGCCTGTATGCTTTTTCTCCTTTGTAGCCTCTAATGTTGTCTTCTGCGTTTGGAATTTCAAAGTTATCACGCATTCCGCCTGGATACTGCTTGGCTTCTGCATCGTAAATTCTATAAAAGAATGTGCGCCCTAGGCCTCTGTCAACTGCTGCCTTGCTTAGTACAATTGCATCTTCGATGTTATATCCATCAAAAGGCAAAACTGCAACAACACAGTTCTGTCCTGCTGGTCTGTCTTCTAGACCAAGCAAGCCCATTGCTTTGGTAGTTACAATTGGAGTCTGTGGATAAAGCATGAAATGTTGTCTGACATAGGTGCTTGTATTCATCATCGGGGTTGAAAATCCCAAGCTCTGCTTTGCCATTGCTGCTTCGTATGTATTTCTTGGTGATTGATTGTGTTCAGGATATGGTATGATTGATGCGCCTGCTCCCAAAATTGCAGATGGGAAGATTTCCAGATGTGTGTGTTTTTTTGCATCTTTTTCATCAAATGCAATGTAACAGTTTTCTTCTTCGTTTGCGTCTATGAGCTCAATTATTCCCATTCGCAAAAGATCATTCCAAGAAAGCAACTTTTTTGAAACTTTCTCTATAAGATCCTGTGTCAATAGTGGTTTGTTATCTTTTGTAATAACAAGTGGACGCAGTACTCTTCCTGCATTGCAGTTGACATAGAGTCGTTTTGTTGCGCCATCTATTGGAGATTTATGAAATGATATTCCAACGTGTGGATGGATTTTTGAGGATCTTCGCAGATCTCGTAATGATTCAGATAGTTTGTCGCCGTCTCTATAATATCCAATTAATTTTCCATCAACAAAAACTCGCGTACCTTCTTTTCGCAGATCATCTTTAACATCAGAAAAGTGGACTGTTCCAAGATCATATAGCTTTTCAACGATTTCTTCTGATGGCACGTTTAATGAAATTATTGCAGATAGTGCGAGATTTTTTACCAGCCCACAGTTCGAACCTTCAGGGGTTTCGCTTGGACAGATTCGCCCAAAGTGGGTTGCGTGCAAGTCTCTTGCCTCAAAGTTAGGTTGTGTTCTGCTCAGTGGCGACTGTATTCTTCTTAGATGACTAATGGTAGAAAGGTAGTTGGTTCTATCCAAGAGTTGAGTGACACCTACGCGTCCTCGTCCCCAGTTTCCAGTGGCTATGGCGTTGTTAAGTTTGTCAGTTACTATTCCTGGTCGAATTGCCGCGGCAACTGCATTTATTCCTCTTTTTTGTCCAGATCTTTCAAGCTGGTACTTCATGTCTCTGACCAAATTTCTAAATGCTGTTCTAAACAAGTCTGCAAGCATCTGGCCTGCAAATTTTATGACTTTGTTTCCATAATGATCCTTATCATCTGGCGATAGCCAGCTCATTTTTAATTCTAAAAGTTTGCATGCGGCTTCGCCAAGAAATTGTGCCTTTTCTTTTCTATTTTCTGCGTGTTTTCCCAAGTGCGGTAAAAGACCCCAATCAAGCAAAGTCTCTGCACGCTTGATTTGAAATTCTTCTAACATTCCAGGTGCAATTCTTTTACTGATGTAGACTATGGCGTCTTTTGATGTTGGAACATCGCCAGCTTTTTCAAATGATGCTTCAAGCTCATCTTGAAGTTCATCAACAAGTGACACTGCAGCTGCAATGTCTTTGTCTGACTCTAAACCAAGAGCTCGCATTAATGTTACAACTGGAATGTCAACAGGAGAGCCAGGTATCCTTGCAACAATCAGTCCATCGTTTTTCATCATCAGCTCAAGCTTTGCACGATATCCTACAATAGACGAATAGACTTTGGCTTTGAAAACAACATTACCGCCTACTAGTTCTTTGTCAACAATTATTTTGTTGTATGAAAGATCTTCTAGTCCGACAATAACTCTTTCAGAACCATTTATTATAAAATAACCACCGGGATCGTTTGGATCCTCGCCATGTTCTATTAGCTTTTGAGTTGAAAAATTATGCAATATGCATGCATCTGATCTTACCATTACTGGAATATCGCCAATGTGGACAAACCTAGATTCCAAGATTTTCCCATCTTCAACAACGCTTGCTTCCATCATGACTGGTGCAGAGTATGAGACATTTCGTAGTCTTGCTTCTGCAGGAGTGATGTGTGTTATTGAACCATCAAGTTCCATCATTCTTGGTTGCTGAAGTTTTACCTTACCTAGCTGAATTTTATATGGATATTCTGCGTTTTCTATCTCGATTTGGCCTACTTCATCGATAATGCTTTGTAATCCACGTTCTAAAAACTCATCAAAAGAGTTCAAATGTTGCCTGGCAATGCCCTCTCTTTTTAGAATGTCATGTATTATTGGCCAACGTTTGTTTGATGAGTCTGCCATGTTATACCTCCACCACGTATCGATAGTATACGCCTTCGCCAGCTGTGGCACTGTTTCTTGTTATTTTGATCATATCGCCAGGTTTTACACCCAGTCCCATAATCGCAGGATCATTTACAAAAATTAATGGAAGTTCGGTTGGTTTGCAATTGAATTTTAGTAAAACTTCTTCTGCCTCTTTTTTTGTCATAATTTCATGTTTTGGAACATATGTGTGATCAGGTACTAGAACTGGATTTTTTTTAGTGGTCATTTTTTAGATTCTCCCATGAACAACATCAGCTGTAACCAATAGATAGATTACACAAACTATTGATGAGGTCACCGAGAGGTTAATATATATCTAATTTGGCGGTTGTCGATGTTTTTTGTTTTTAGTCAAGATTATTTATCACAAACTTAAATAGTACAAATTGTTCCGATATTCACGATGAGGAATCTGAAGGTATTATCCTTATTTGCAATTTTAGTTGCAAGTATAGGGGCAATACCAGCATTTGCACAAAGTGCAGACATCACAGTTTCCACTGACAAGGAATCTTACTCAGATGGGGAAGTTGTGATAGTTTCAGGACAAGTCAATGAGATGTTAGGTGTTCCAATATCTCTAAGAGTAATTGCACCAAATGGAAACATAGTAACGATTGATCAAATCGATATTGGTTCTGACAAAACATTCAGTGTAGAGATAACTGCAGGTGGCAATCTTTGGAAGGCTGCTGGCACATATACAATTGAGGCATCATATGGCCTAACTGCTGAAAACACATCTACGGCTACAACAACATTTGAATTTGGCGGTTCAAGCGGAGGTAAACCGTCTACAACAATAGGCGTAGATGGTACTGACTTTCTTCTCAGTTACAGCATTACTGGAGGAAAGGTACTTAGTATAACGCCTGATGTTGCCGCAAATTCATTGGTAATTGCAATTGAAGCAACAAACGACGGCCAATTAACGATAACCCTCCCACGAGCATTGATTGATGCTCTATTGCCAGATGGTGGAGATGACTCGTTCTTTGTTCTAGTTGACCGTGAGGAGCGGGACTTTGATGAAACAAAGACCGATACTGATAGGACACTTACTATAGCATTTGAGGAAGGCGCCGAAGAAATTGAGATAATTGGTACCTTTGTTGTCCCAGAATTTGGCACAAT
>VHBM01000007.1 GCA_016871975.1 Nitrososphaerota archaeon
TAGCCATGATTTGGCCAGGGATGGGAGATCCTGCAAAACGAAAACAGACTTTGAGGTTTTTGGCAATAACTGCAGGAATTGCAATTGCGGTCGGGGTTGGAAGCAGTATAGTGCAAAGTCAGATCAGCGTTTCAGATCCACTAAAAAACTGCATAAACACAAGAGATACTCCATACAAAATATCTGCAACGCTTGAGCTTTATGTTGATGGGCAAAAGGCAGACATTCCAGCAAACATTGGTTTTGAGGAAGGCTGCCAAAAGTCACTTTATACCATTACAAATGACGGCACGGTTTATGCAGAGTGGGAAACAGAGTATCCATTTGAGATAGGTCACTTTCTTTGGGTCTGGGACTTTCCGCTCCGTGACATGGACCAATCAAAGTCAAGGGTTTTGGTAAATGGTGTAGAATCATCTGACTTTATCCATGCACTATTTGTTGATGGGTATCACTACAAGGCCGAGTTTACATCAAAGGCATATGACGAGTCAAAGGATACAGATTTCTTACCGCCAGAAAACTAGCTAACTAAATAATGAAAAGAAGAAAAGAGTTTGGATTTACCAGTATTTTCCGTTGTCTGGTATCAGACCTACACCTTCTCTTTCAAAGTGTCTGTCTAGCTCATCAACCCATCTCTCACGGGTATCTTTGTATGACCAGCCATGGACACGCAACCAATATGCGATGATTCCAAGGAGGAACACTGTAAACATCATTGTTCCAAAGATGTAAACCATAACGTCGTAGAATAGTGGGTCGTAGTTTGGTCCGAGTTGTAGTGTGACTGAAGACAGCATACTCAAGAACGTGCTGAATATGGAAATCATTAGTTAACAGAACTAAACACGTGCGATATATACATTTCTCTGGCGGTAAAACAACTAGATCGCACCCTATAAGTTATTTAAAAATAATAAAATAAGAAAAGGAAAGGTTTTGTTTTATCCTCTGCCCTGAGCAGCGTATTTGCCAACTCTTGCCTTCATGAAAAAGGCAATTGCAATGCCGCCAAAGACTGCACCTGCTATTGCGGATGCGCCTAGCACACCTTCAGCTGCCAAGTATGGAGTACCAGAACCTGTTGATGGGTTTTCTGCTGCTGCGTCAACTTTGGCTTTTGCAAGCTGTAGTGTTTCCTCTAGTGTACTGGCACCTGTTTCGCCGCCTTCTCCAACACTTCCCATATACTGGGCAAATGCTGGTGCAATAGCTCCTGCAGCTAGCAGTGTGGCAAACAGAGTTCCAAATAATGCGAACTTATTCATATCGTTTCCTTGTTGTGGAAATGCCTGCAGTTGGTATTTAACTTTTTTCTCCTGTACAGTTTTTGAATTTTTACGTCTTTTTTAAGTAAGGTTTATGTTTGTTCTCCAAGTCACGGCTTGTGTAATGGGACGTGTTCATACCCACAATCATGGCAAGGCACATTCTACTAGACCTACCACTTTGAGAGTTCCGTCATGGATCTCGCAAAGTCCAAAGGATGTGGAGGAATTAATTGTAAAGTATGGCAAGGATGGCCTTACTGCAAGCCAGATTGGAATAAAGCTGCGCGATCAGCACTCGATCCCACTTGCAAGGCCGATCATAAAAAAAGCAGTAAGCGAAGTCATGGCACAAAATAATCTAACACCAGAGCTCCCAGAGGATCTTAACAACATACTCAGAAAGGCACTTGGTCTGCAAAAACATCTAAAATCAAACAAGTCCGATAGCAGAAATGTCAGATCGCTTGAGCTAGTCGAAGCTAAAATCCACAGACTATCAACATACTATAAAAAAATTGGTCGCATACCTAAAAACTGGAAATATAAGTCAGTGGTTGCTCAACTTGAGTAATGCCAAAACAACTTGATGATGCATTATCTAATTTTGAAAACAAGATTTCTGATTGCATAAGATCTGGCAAAAGCATTTTTGTTGTAACACACATTGACTGCGATGGAATAACATCTGGAAGTATCATAACAAAGGCACTAATCCGTGCCGGGGCAAAATGCACAGTCAGAACATGTCCTGAGATAAACAAAAACGTGATTGCAAATCTGCAAAAAGATGCAAGAGACTTTCACGTTATTACAGATCTTGGGGGAGGTTTTGCAAAAGACCTTGATGAAAATCTAGGTGAGAACTGGTTTGTCCTAGATCACCACCAGATCCCAAAAGAAGAGTTTGAAAATGAACGAGTGATCAATGCCTGGAGGTATGGAATTGACGGCGGCACTCAAATCAGTGCAGGCGGGATGGCATTTCTTGCAGCAAAAAAACTAGACAATAAAAATTTAGACCTTGCAGCAATTGCTGTTGTTTCTGCACTTGGCGACAGGCAAGACCAAGGCGAAAAAAAGTCATTTACTGGGCCAAACGCCGAGATTGCAAGCATTGCAAAAAATTCAGGCCAGCTAAGTATAGATCTTGATCTTCTTTTGGCAGGGCGAGAAACAAGGCCATTGCCTGATGCACTTGCATTTACATCACAGCCATTCATTGAGGGATTGACATGGAATCGCGATGCGTGTTTTTCTCTGCTAAATTCTGCAAAAATAAAACTAAAGGAGGGCGCAAGGTGGCGCGTTCCAGCAGAGCTAACAGAGGAAGAAAAAAGGACAGTAATTGAGGCAATTACAAAGTATACTACAGGAAAAAATGCAACAGAGATAATGTCTGAGCTAATTGGTTATACCTACACGTTTCCAAAAGAGGACAAGCGAAGCTTTCTGCGCGACTGTCGCGAATTTTCAACCATGCTAAACTCTTGTGGAAGAATTCAGAGGGCAGGAGTTGGAATTGCAATTTGTATGGGCGATCGAGCAAAAATGTTGCAGGAAGGAGAAAAAATTCTTGCTGACTATAGAAAAATGATCCGAGAATACATGAATGTTTTATCAACTGAAAGATGGAGGATTTCTGATTCTGAAAAATGCATGATGGTAAATGGCGAGGGGTTAATCCCTGAGACAATGACTGGAACAATTTCATCTCTTCTTGCCGGCTCGCCAAAAAATGTTGGAAAGATTGTAATTTTGAGAACAAATGGCCAGGAAGGAACAATCAAGTTTTCATCAAGAAAGTCAATTGGCTGCAAGTCCAAAGTTAACCTGAGCGCGCTGATGAGGGAAGGTGCAGAAAAGTTTGAAGGTGTTGGCGGCGGTCATGACATGGCTGCAGGTGCAAGAATAGCTAAAGACAAATTGGATGGGTTTTTGGACTATTTGGAAGCCAATGTTAGCGTGTAAGGTTAGAGTTACAATCAACAACATTTCAGCTCAAAAAGCACAGGCAGTAAAAAGCGCACTAGAGCCTGACAATGTCAACTTTCCAGAAAACCTGTCACTGCAAATAGAAAATGTTGATGACAAACTTGTTTTTATTTTCCAAGGTCAAGATAACATGAAAAAATTGATTGCGACAATAGATGAGGTACTAGAGCACGTCCAAGTTTCACTCAAAGTGATAGAATAATGCTTGACCCTAAAGTTCTGCGAGAAGAGCCTGAAAAGATTCGCAATATGCTCAAGGCCAGAGCAGTAAACTTTGACCTTGATGCACTAGTAAAGATAGACAAGCAAAAGCGTGAGCTAATCATAAAAACAGATGAGCTTAGAAAAAAAAGAAACGACGTCTCACTAGAGATTGGAAAATCAAAAAAGCAAGGAAATGACACATCAACACTTCTTGAGCAGATGAAAAATGTGTCAGCAGATCTTGAAAAATTAGAGTCAGAGCAAAACAAGATAGAGTCCCAGTATGCAAAACTTGCATTTACAATACCGAACCTAATCCACGAATCTGTTCCAATTGGTCCTGACTCTACATCAAACAAGGAGATTAGAAGGTGGGGAAAAATCCCACAGTTTGATTTTAAAGTAAAGGATCACATCGACTTTTCACAATCACTTGACCTTGTGGATCTTGAGCGGGCTGCAAAAATTGCAGGGGCAAGATTTTATGCACTAAAAAATGATCTTGTAAGGCTAAACCAAGCTCTGATAAACTATGCACTTGACTTTTTGGCAGAAAAAAAGTATTCGCTTATCCAGCCACCCTTTATGATAAACCGTACATCGATGGAAGGTGCAATAATTGCAGAAGACTTTGAAAATGTGATTTACAAAATTCAAGACGAGGACCTGTATCTTATTGGTACATCAGAACATGCGCTTGTCTCAATGCATTCAGATGAGATACTAGAGGGCGCTAGTCTGCCAGTTAGATATGCTGGCGTAAGCCCATGTTTTAGAAAAGAGGCAGGCGCACATGGACGCGATCAAAAGGGAATATTTCGTGTCCACCAGTTTGACAAAGTAGAGCAGCTTGTCTTTTCAAGGCCAGAAGACTCGTGGAAAGAACATGAAAAAATACTGTCTGTTGCAGAAGAGTTCTATCAAAAACTTGGAATCCCCTACAGAGTAATGCTGCTATCAAGTGGAGACATGGGAAAGGTCTCTGCAAAAACATATGACATTGAGGTTTGGATGGCAGGACAAAATGCATATCGTGAAATTGTTTCTTGCTCAAACTGCCTTGACTATCAGGCAAGAAGACTGATGATTAGATTTCGTGACAAGACAAACGAGCCAACAAAATATCTTCACATACTAAACAGCACACTTGTTGCAACATCAAGAACACTTGTTGCAATTATGGAAAACAATCAGACAAAGGATGGACATATTTTGGTGCCTCAAGTTTTGCAAAAGTATTTTGGAAAAAATACAATTTAGGGCCACAACTTATATTTTGGGTTCAAAGGTCGGATATTGATTGGCACGAAAAACAAAGGTAAAGGACAAGTGGCGTGAAAAAAAATGGGTTACAGTATACGCCCCTGACTCGTTTAACAACATTCCAATTGCATACATTCCAATAACAGGTGATGAGCATGCAAAGGGAAGAGTAATCGAGGTTACCTTGTTTGATATTCTAAAAGGAGACCCATCTCAGTACCAATACAAGATCTATTTTCAAATAGACAAAGTAGATGGTGAAAAGGCAACTACAATTTTCAAGCGTTATGAATATGCAAAAGAGTTTTTGCGTAGCCTGATAAGACGCGGCTCTACAAAGATAAACTACATCACAGAGTGCAAAACAAAGGATGGTCACATATTTAGAATAAAGGTCATTGCACTAACACACAAGCAGCTCAACGCTTCAAGAATGCATGCGTTAAGGTTGATTGCCCGCGATGTTATGAACAAGACAATTCCTCAGATGAGCATTGACCAGTTTGTTCAGGCAACATGCTATGGAAAGATAAATTCTGATATCATGGCAGCTGCCAAAAAGGTAATTCGAATAAGACATGTTGGTCTAGAAAAGGTAAAGCTGGTCAGAACTGCAGAAGCAGAAATCGCATTGCTAAAGGCTTAAAGCGTTTACAAAATTTTTCCAGATTAGGCAAATGGAAGAGAAAGTCGAAGTAACAATTGAGGTAATTTTGCATGCAACAGAAGACGAGCGGAAAATTTTTAATTCTTTTTTGGATCTTTTTGGAATCGAAGAGCCTGAATTTGCAAAAGAGCAGCTAGTTGGTCATTATGACAATTCGATTACATTTCTTCGTGCAAAAATTACAAAAAACAAGGCAAGAAATTTCATAAAAAAACTAGCATCTCAGTTACCACATGATCAGCTTTCAGAAGTAATTGACGATATTGAAAACCGAGTCCAAGATTCCATGTTGCATATACGGCTTGGAAAGCAGGAGCTTGTGAAAAGAAATTTAGTACTGCAGGAAAATGACGCAGTCAAGGTAAAGATCCATACTCCCGTATACAGCAAAAAGGACACAGCCAAAATCTATACCAATCTCTTGTCCCCAAGCTAAATACAATTTAATAATAATCAAAACTAGTAACCAGTTGGGAATGAGGAGATAATAGCCGCTCCAGTCTGAGCAACAGCGTTGAAGACGCCGCGACGATCCGACCCAAAAAATATTAATGCATTTTTTCAAGATTATTTTAAATACAGTTGGCCAAGCTGAATTGTGATGACGACAGATTATGATGTTATAGTTGCAGGTGGCGGACTAGCTGGAACAATTGCAGCACAGTCTGTTTCATATTATTCAAACCAGAAATTATCGATTCTTGTAATTGACAGAAACTCAGAATTCATGCCGGGAAGAAAGAGCTTTAGCGGCTGGACTTGCGGGGATGCAGTAAGCAAGGAGGCAGTTGACTATATGGCAAATCGAATCAAGGTTCCATGGACAGAGCCTGAAATCGAACACCATGTAAAGGGAGTAATGGCATTTTCACCAGACAGGGAAACTGCGATTCCATTTGATGGCGCAGGCTATATGCTAAATAGACAAAAACTTCCCGAAATTCAAAACGAGCGGGCAAAAAAAAGAGGAATCGAATTTGATTTTGAGATAAATCTTACAGGTCTTCTCTACGATGACAGCCAGGTGATTGGGGTTGAGGGAATAGACAACAAGACAAAGCAGCCCTTCAAGAAGACTGCCAAAGTTGTAATCGATGCAACAGGCATAACATCGATGCTACGAAATGGCATCAAAAATACAACAAAGATTGAAAAAAAAATTGATCGTCGCGATATCGAGTCTACTGGAAGATACATTATGTATTTTGAAAAGGCTCAAGAAGACCTTACCGAGTTTGATCCAGACTATTGCATAATCCATCTTGACCAAGACATTGCACCTGGCGGATATGGCTGGGTCTTTCCAAAAGGGAAAAACAAGGTAAACATTGGTCTTGGAGTTGAGAAATCACTTTTAGATCAACGAAATGCAAGAATGGAAAAAACTGATACTGTATCTAGCTTGATTGATCAATATGTTGCACGAAACAGGGCAATGAAAAATCCAAAACTATCAGAAGACGAAATTGACAAAAACAATGCTACTGGAAACTTTCAGGTATCTGTTCGAAGACAAAACGACTGCCTTGTTGCAAACGGCTATGCCATAGTTGGTGATGCTGCATGGATGCCAAAGCCACTTGATGCAGGAGGGATAGGTCCTGCACTTGTTGCTGGAACAATTATCGGAAAATCTGTTGTCGAGGCAATAGAGTCAGGCGATGTAACAGAAAAAGGACTGTGGAAATACAACAAGGAGTTCATAAACGAGTATGGGTACAAGACAGCAGGACTGGAAGTATTTCGAAGACTGATTCAGACTCTGACAAATGATCAAATCAGTTACGGCATGAAACACTTTTTGGGTGATCTTGATGTTGAGGCAATATCAAAAGGCGAGCATCCTGACTTTAGTATGGTTGGAAAAATCGGGATGATGATTCGTGGAGCGCTCAACAAAAAACTTGCCGAAGGCCTCAGATACACAACCCAGCAAAACAAGTGGCTAACACAACACTATTACAATTTTCCTGGGTCGCCAGATGGGTTTGAGGAATGGAAAAACAAGCTGCACCAAAAACTAGATGAGGCAAACACAAAGCTTGGTTCATTTGCAAACTAGACTAGTTTTAAATTTGAGACGAACCACCGAAATTTGTGTTACAAGAATCTTCCTATTTAGACTGGAATAATTCGTTTGATGTGTTAAACAAGGCACACCAGTTAGGACTGTTTGTTCTAGTTATCGGTCCAAAAGGAACTGGAAAAACTACACTTGTAAGGGAATTTGCAAAAAGAAAAGACGCAAAGCTAGAGTCAATCAATTTTAGTCTTAGGACTCGCGAGAGCCATCTTGTTGGAACAAAGACTTTGGAAAATGGTTCAGTTGGATTTGATGAAGGGATTTTGATAAAGTCTATGAAGGAAGGCAGCATGCTATACCTTGATGAGATAAACTCTGCAGAAGCTGATGTTTTATTGAGACTAGATGAGGCACTAGACGACAGACGTCAAATCGTACTAAAAGAGTCTACTGGCGAGACAATAGAGGCAAAAAAGGACTGGTTTGTTGTTGCAACAATTAATCCGCTAACCCATGTTGGAACAAAGGAGCTTCCGCCACAGCTAATCAGCAGATTTCCTGTAAGAATCAGACTAGAATATCCGCCAGAAGAAATCGAGCTTGAGATAATCAAAAGACACGTTTCTGGTCCAAATGATGAGAAATTGATTCTTGGAATAAAACTAGCAAACACACTACGACAGGCAGCTGCAGTAGAGGAGCTATACTACTCTCCAAGTCTTAGGGAGACAATATCTTATGCAAAGCTTTTAGCTTCTGGAACCAGTCCAAAAGAGGCAGCAAACATAGTTTTTGCAAACGTGTATGCACAGTGGGGAAACGTGGAATACCAAAAGGTAAGCGACATCATAACATCGATGTTTGGTAACTAATGCAGGCACTTAGTTTACGAAATGACACACTAGTTGACATTGCAACATTTCTTGTCAGGCGATGGTCTGGAAAAGACAACATAACAATCGAGATTTCAAACAAAACTGAAACTCGTACAAGACTGCATGAAAATCGAGTCATTATAACACCAATTGACAGATACAATGGAAACAACTTTCAAAAGTACAGGCAGTTTCGAACCTCGCTTTGGCATGAGGCAATGCGTGTCAGATTCTGCAAAAAAATTCTAAGCAGCGATCATGCGTTTGGCTTTATCCTAAATACAATTGAGACTCGCAGAATCGAACTTTTGGGAAGAAAGCTTTGGCAGGGAATGGATGAAGAGCTAATTTTCAACTATTCTTACATGTGGAGCTATAGACCACTACTTGGCTCCGTCTATGGAAAGGCACGGATGGTTGAGGCCTTTTACCAGTACTTTTTGATTGGTGACATCAAAGGC
Source organism: Nitrososphaerota archaeon (assembly GCA_016871975.1). GTDB lineage: Archaea > Thermoproteota > Nitrososphaeria > Nitrososphaerales > Nitrosopumilaceae > VHBM01. The sequence goes on from VHBM01000007.1 coordinate 8,760, forward strand.
GAGCTACAGCCAAGCAGTTTTGATAAAGTTGTCAAGGCAGTAGAGTATGCAAAAAAGATTCTAGATGATGCAATTGAAAAAAATTATGACACAGAATGGCTTGAGACAAAAATTCCTGAAATACTAAGAATGCTTGACCTTGATGCGCTGATCACAGTTCCACTTTCTGCCCCAAAACGTGGACCAGGACTTGCAGTAACAGAACAAGATTTGGTAAAAGCACTATCAAAGATTGCCAAGTACCGCGAAAATGATTTAGGAAAAATTGATCCCAAGTCAGCGCTTGAAGGAAAGGAGATCTTTGATGAATACAGCGTCTTGCTTGAAGAAAACAGAAAAAATGAAAACATTGGTCTTGGTACTGATACAATTGGAATTAGAATCCCGGCTGAGACAAGCGTTGATGAAACAAAAATCTATGACCTTGACTTGATAAGCAACCTAAAGGCAAAGTTTCGGCAATGGAAAACAGGTTGGAGGGAGCAACATGTTATTGCAGGCGATGAGTTTGATGCAGAAACATACATTGAAGGACATTATCCATTTTTTACCGACATAAAAAAGACAATAAATACAAGAATAGTAATTTTGCTTGACCACTCTTCAAGCATTTCAGCAGACCAGCTTGAATACAAAAAGGCAACACTTGCACTATGTGAGGTCTTGTCGTATCTTAAGGTAAAGTTTGCAGTCTATGCGTTTAACACAGAACAAAAGCAAGTTGTGTGCTGGCTGATAAAGCCAGAAAACATGAAGTGGAATTATGTTGCAGCAAAAAGACTTGCACAGATTGTTGCAAATGGTGGAACTCCGTTGGCCGAAGTTTATGACAAGATGTATCCTATTTTGTACTCAAAAAAGCCAGACATTTTTCTTACTTTATCTGATGGCGAGCCATCTGATCCTAATGCTGTACGAAACATGGTAAAGGCATTCAAGCAGATTGGAATAAAGATGGTCGCAATTGGAGTAGGACCTGACACTACACGTGCAACAATAATTGCAAACAATCTGAAATATCTTGGCTATGAGAGAACACTTGCTGTCAGTAGAATCAATGACATTCCAAAAAGAGTACTAAGTGTTTTGGGTGGAAGTTAGGTTCTCACTATTCTGTAGCTACTTTGATCAATTCAGCAAGTTGTCTGCTTTTTCCTTCAGGTAGTGCTGTTATCCCACCAATCAAACTTTCAGTTACTATGCCTTTTTTCGCAAGTACGTCAACTGCCATAAGCGAAGTATTTCCAGCCATACAAACAAGCAATGCCTTGCCTTTAGACCCTTGCAAATCTTTACTTAGCTCTTCTGGAATTTGTTGTGTTGCTAATAGTTGCCCCACTGTTCTTGCCTTTGGCACAGAGATCTTACTTTTATCAACACCAAGAGATTTCGCAATTAACTCTATTCCTTCTTCTCGTGGAGTATACTGGGTATGAATCCAGATTATTTTATCATAGTCGCCTATGTTTGATACAGCTTCTTGTAGTGAGATCTGAGTGCGAGTCTGTTTTTTTGCCATAGAGTCTAGATTCTTTTTGTACTTTTCTATCCCATCAGCAACTATAACAACAAACTTTCTACCGCCACCAAAGTTTGCCAACTGCATTACAGCATAAAGTGCAAGAGCACTGCTTTCGCCCATGTTGTAGCCTTTGTCTACAAAAAACTTTAGAAGACGTTTTGCCTGCTCAAAATCTACTTCATGTTCTCCAGCATATAGCTCAGGCTCGTAAAACTTCAAGCCAGATGCCTTGTCTTTTGTCCTAATTCCTGCAACATCCTGAGCACCTAGTGGAAACACTACATGCAGTGACTTTTTGCCATATTTTTCAGCCAAGTATCTGCTCAGACCACCAGATGTACCGCCCGTACCAAAGGTGCAGACAATTCTATAGTCTTCCAGTGAATCTCCTTTTTCATGTAATTGTTGATCTATCTCAGCTGCTGTAACATTTCTATGCACGTTAATGTTTAGTTCGTTGTCATATTGTTCTGGGCAAAAACAGCCATAGATCTTGGCAAGAAACTTTGCCAAGCTTATGATGTCTTGGCTAGCTAAAAGTGATTGTACCTCAGAGCTTGCTTTATCAAAAATGGCAGGATCAAATCCAAGCTCAGATAATTGTGAGCGAATATTAGCGGCTGTTGCTTTTGCAGCCAAAAGGTTTGGGTTGTCTTTCATTCCGGGAGCAGGACAGATATCCATGTCAAGGTCCATGATACGTATATTCTCGTTTCTTAGCTCCTCAAAGACTCCCTCCTGTAGCTTTCTTGAGACAAGTGTAACTACACTCAATCCAAGTTTAGATAACTGACCTAGTGCTATCCCAAAATTTCCTGAGGTAGCTTCAATTATTGTCTGACCATTCTTTAGCTTTCCTGCAACAATGGCATCGTGGACTATGTGAACAGCGGGTCTTACTTTGATCGAACCTGCTAGCAAGCCAGAATCAAACTTGCCAAAAACTTGTAGATCTGTGTTGGCAAGATTCTGGTTATACACAGTTTTTGCACATTCTTTCAAATCTTTAGTAATATCAATTAGCGGTGTTGCATTGACAACCTTGCCGTCTTTTTCTTCCAGGTGAGGAACTTTATTCCATATCTCTTGTTGAAAACGTGCAAAAAGAGTGTTGTCAATGTTACTTCCCTTTACTTCCAACAACATTCTCCTCTTTGCATATCATCTGCCACAAGATCATATAAAATGTCGGATAGCTATACTCTGTTTAGACTAATCTTATCTATGATGAAGTTGTAGATAATAGGTTAGGGAAATGGTTGAAAAATCATTTGATCCTGATATATTGTACAGCAAGATAGTACACTACTATGTAGACAAGGGACATACAAAAGAGCAGGCAAATAATATTGCACAAGCAATTATCAAACGCGAAGCAGAAAGGCGGGTTTGTAAAAATGCCAACTGCAGGCATTCTCTATATGACCATGTCAGACAATCACAGACCTGTCTTGTCTTAGACTGCTCCTGCACAAGTTTTGTGAAATAAAAATAGAATGATGTAACGAGTCAAAAAGTAATTACACTTTTGCTGAATAGCAAATTCACAGATTTGTGCCTGATTTGAAGGCAGGATTTGCATTAGCGGTTTTTGCACTAGTTGGGATGCTAGCAGGAGTAGCAGATGCAAAGATTGCGACCCCCTTTGAATACAACACAAATGGAGTAGAGATAACAAACTATGAGCTTGACAACAATGACATGGTACTTGCATTAGATGTCAAGGTAACTGACACAAAAGGATCACTTGAGCTTACTTTGGGTAGAAACCTCATTGATTCCAAGTATAATGGAAAAGACGATAGCTTTTTGGTAATTGCAGATGGTGATGAAGTGTTATACAAGGAAACAAAAACTACACAAAAAAGCAGAACGCTACAGTTTAGTCTAAACCCTGATGTTGAGCTTGTCGAGATATTTGGAAGTCATGTCAAAGGAATTACATTTGCACAATATGAGCAACCTGTCATAAACATACAAAATGATCAGTTGCAAAAAATTGTTACCGAAAACAGCATTTTAAAGGAAAAAAACACTAAACTGCTTGGCGAGATAGACAAGCTAAAAGCAGAAAATGATGCACTAAAAAAGGAAAATAAAAAACTAGACAGCCGAATCTTTGAGCTTGAAAACCTAGTATCTGCCATGGACAAAAAAGTAAAGGATCTTAATTCCATAGTATCAGAGCAGATAAAGACAATATACAAGTGGTTTTCCCGCAAGTAACCCCCATATTTTTGCATAAAATTTAATCATCCACTATCACTACAAACTGCATGAAGTGTCTTTCTGTATCACAGCCATTTGCCGAGCTTATAGTTAAGGGCAAAAAGACAATCGAATTACGGAACTGGAACACAAACTTTCGTGGCGAGTTTTTGATACATTCTCCAATAAAAATAAGAAAAGAAGACTGTAAGAGACTGAAAATAAAAGCAAATCTTCCAACTGGCGCAATAATTGGCAAGGCCGAAATTTATGACGTAAAAAAATACAGTTCAAAGGACGAAGTAAGAAAAGATGCAAAGAGACATTTTGCCTCAAAAAATTTCTACAGCAGAAAGTATGGTTTTTGTCTTAGAAATGCAAAAGAGTTTCGAGTACCAATTCCATACAAGGGAAAGCTTGGTTTCTTTGATGTTAACCTAAAACCAAAGATCAAAAAGAACCAGATCAAAACAGACCTTATCGAAGAAGAATACAGATACCAGTGGATAGGCCACCACTAGAGAGTCGGAAACTTTACTATGTATATATAAAGGCCCTTTATAAAAGACTCAAAATGCCACAAACAAAGCCTGTTGTAAGTATTGAAAATGTCGTAGCCTCTGCATCAGTTGATCAGAAAATTGATCTAAACTATATTACAAAAAAATTCCCAGACACCGAGTATCATCCTGATCAGTTTCCAGGACTTGTCTTTAGACTAAAAACTCCACGAACAGCTACACTGATTTTTAGAACAGGCAAGATGGTCTGCACTGGTGCAAAATCAGAAGAGATGGCAATACAAGCAGTTAGAACCGTTGTTCAAAAACTGCGAAAAGGCGGAATCAAGATAAAAAAAGATGCAGTGATTACAGTTCAAAATATAGTTGCTGCAATTAATCTTGGTGGAAAGATTCATCTTGAACATGCAGCTCGGGTGTTGCCTCGCAGCATGTACGAGCCAGAACAGTTCCCAGGCCTAATCCACAGAATGCTTGACCCAAAGACTGTGATTTTGCTTTTTGCTTCAGGAAAATTGGTATGTACTGGTGCAAAAAAAGAGGCCGAAGTATACAGATCAGTTCATAATTTACATTCTCTTTTAGAAGAGAAAAAATTGATGATTTACGATCAATGATAAGTACCGTTTTTATTTTATAAAAACAAACTAGAATTATGTATTATTGGCTTTTTGTAGCTGCAATAACAGTATTTTTGTTTTCAAATTTCCAAGACTCTTTAGAATCTAATGGCAACATGTCACCAAGAATGCAGGTCTTACAGGGAGTCTTGCCTTCTGATGTGAATTGTAAAAGTGGATTTGATCTTATTTTTAAAACAAGTAACAACATGCCGCTTTGTGTAAAACCTGAAACAGCAAAAAGACTAGTTGAGCGAGGATGGACTATTAATCTCCAAGTGATTGAAAAATCAAAAACTATGCCACAATCTCAGATGTTTGAGGTAATTCCTGCAGCTTCTGGAACTGCCTTGAACTTTTATGTATATGATGATGATCTAAACACAAGTCCAAATGGCGTTGATATAATTTCAACTAGTGGATTAATCGAGGCTACAATTAATGGAGTAGAGATTAGGGATTCATTTGACATACTACTAGATTTTGTTGGGAATTTAGAACCATATCTGAAAAGCGGCGTGATGAAAAAAGAAGATTTTGGTTCCCTTCTGTATTACTTAGATATTGCAAATGATGTTGCTGCTATACAAAAATATGCGGATATCTACAATTTTGCCAATTATAAAAAAGCCATGAATCTATTGTATACTGCATAAAATATCTGCATCAAAAGTTCAATTAGATTTTAATTTACACGTGAGATTTTTCAACATATGAAAACCAAAAATATTGCTGTAATTTCTGGAATTGTTGCTTTTATTTTGATTTTAATTGCCATGTTTCAGATTAGTAATTTTGGCACAAACTTGGAATCTGAATTTGCAGAGAAAAGATACTCGCAGATTGAAAACTATGAGATAAGAAATGCTGGAGGCGCAGTATCTTTTTCAGTAAATACAAAATCTGATCTTCCTAGCACAGGTGAAGATTTTGAAAAATCAAAAGTGATTTCGTTTGGCTATGCATGGCTTGTGCAGGATAATAATGGTAGCTTGGAAGGTATTTTTTCAAATGTTCATACAATAGATGGTTTTATTGGCCCATGGCACTCTGAGATTGCAAGGCTTGTGCCAAACGGTGCAAATTTTTGTCTTTTTTCTGAGCCTATTGTAAACGGCGTTTCTGCAGGAGATGGTCTTGTCAGGACGATTTTGTCTGAAGATCAGCTTGACTTTTCACCACATGATATTGATATGGCTGTATCTGTTGTTATTTTAGAAAATCTTTCGTGCAGTTCGGGATTTGAGGCAAAAATAGTTAATGAGCTCAAAAAAGGCTAGTGTGTTAGCAGTAATTTTTTCTTAAAACTTTGTATAATCGCCGTATAGCTGGTTTAGGATTCTATCTATGATGTCTTTGCCTCCTTTGTTGTCAATTGTTACAAGCATTAAGTGATTGTCTTTTAGTGGGACTGTAACTCTTCGAAGCTTTTCATAAACTGCCAGAACATACAGTCCCTTTCCAATCTTGTCATAGTGTTTCATTCTTGACTTCCATGCATTTGCAGAAGTCTCTAGTGTCTCTTTTGTTTCATCAGTAGTAAGATATGGTTTTATTCCCTTTCTTACTCGGCTTACCTTTTGGTTTCCATCCATATCAAAAATTGTGGCATATCTGATATTTTCATCAAGATCCATGATTCTATCTATGAATTTTTCATGATTCATCAGTTATATTATAGGTGTTTCAAACTGAAAAATTTTGTCCTAGTTTTTAGCACTATACAAGTTAGTTTTACAGATATTTTTCAAAATAAAGTTCTCTTTTTCCATTACTACTAGTCTTTACTGCAAAGGCTCTTGAGCAACGAGTGCAGATCAAAAGCATAGATTCTGTCAGTTCCAGATTTATATCAAATCCTAGTTCTTTACAAAACGGACAAAATGTTCCACTCATTTTTGTCGGTATCTCTTTTTGTAAACATTGTTGTATTTTAGCTTCTTTTTTTGTGGTTTTTCTTCAAGATCTTGGCTCATCTATCTTTTCATTCCAATTTTGCACATACCTATCCTACAGTTATGACAAACGTAATCATCTGCAGGGTTTTGGCAACCACATGAGCAGGTACATGTATAGTCGTTCAACTAAGACCACACAACTTCATTATCTTTTTTGCAGTATTGTCAATATCTACATCAGACTCTGCTGAAATCAAGAGTACAGTGTTGTTTATTGGAAAGCTCATCATAACTGATTTTTCTCTTCTTGATGCAGAATACTTTACTTTTCCAAGACTATAGTCAAACTCCATTCTCATTGAGACTCGAAGTGCAAGTTCCATGTACATTTTCTGGCGTTCTGCATCGTCTTCAAGCGGCGATATTCCTTTTTTGAAACCGCCTGCAACTAGTCTTCCCATGCTATTTATCAGACCTGCAAATCTTATCTCATCTTCTTGAAGCAGTCTGTCACATTTTTGCTGGAAAATTTTGTACTCCAAGTTTTGTTGTTTTTGAGGTTTTACATTTGCGGATAAGACATCATTCATAGATAATTTTACGTCATGCTGTCTAATAACAGTAGATTAACAAATGTTTGATATTTGTTAAATTAATTGAAATAAAAAAATAAAAGAAAAGCTAACTTTGATTTAATTTAGTTTAAACAAATTTTTAGCTAGAATCTTTTGGAACCATATGAGCGGTGTTTTGGTAAACATTCGCGACAATATACTGGCTTTCCTTCTTTTGGTTGAAATGGTACCTCAGCGTTTTTGCCACAGTCGGCGCAAACACAAGGATACATTTTTCTGTCATACGACATGCTTCTTGGGCATATCTGGTTACATAATAACTATTGGATTTTCAGGTATGGTTTAGCCTACCTATTACGATCCCAGTGACAGTCACAATTACATCCTTTATGGCACTTCATTCTCTTACAATCAGAACATACCTTACTATGCCAAATGGTTGCGGAGTTCATGATATTATAATGAGCCTGAGTAAATACGACTTTCGCTAAATATCAAATGTGATGGATTCAAAACAAATCCTGTTCATATTATAATCTAGATGTTGTAATGTGATTTGTGACCTTTTAGGGTCAATTCTATTTAGGAGATTTTAATGCAATTAATGCAGTAAGCCTATTCCAAGAATTATTCCACTATACATCATGAAAACAATACCAAGTTTTTCTGGTTTTGTTCCAACATCGGAATTCATGAATAAAATTACACCTAAGATCAAGAGAGCCAATCCAACTGGAATTGTGAATTTTACAACATCTCTTAATCGTCCATACGACATAATTTTCTAATACAATTCTTGATCTTAACCTTTACGTGATCAGCACATATTTCTAAGGCAAAAGAGGGGGCATACCATTTTTACTGACAATCAATAAACTCGTTGAGTTCAAAATTAAAGTACGTATTGATCCATCTAGATTCTGATATTTGGATCTTCAGCCTTTAGTTTTTCCCAGTCAGCTAGAAAATTCTTTAGACCAATATCTGTTAGTGGATGTTTTAGCATCTTTCCTAAAACATCAGGAGGCAACGTTACAACATCTGCTCCAATCTTTGCGGCATCAACTACATGCACTGGATGTCTAATGCTTGCAACAAGAATCTGAGTCTTGAACTTGTAATTTTGAAATATTTGATGAATCTCGCGAATCAGACCCATTCCGTCTTGGCCAATATCGTCCAGTCTTCCAATAAATGGGCTCACATATTTTGCGCCAGCCTTTGCAGCTAAAACTGCTTGGTTTGCAGAAAACACCAAAGTAACATTAACAGGAATTCCTTCTGCTGTCAGGCTCTTGCATGCCTGTAGTCCATCTGCAGTCATTGGACATTTTACAACAACATTATTTCCATACTTGCGTAATCTTCTTCCCTCATCCAACATTCCAGAATATTCTGTGCTTACAACCTCTAGGCTTACATCGCCTTTGATTATGCTACAAATTTCCTCCATTGTCTTGTGAGGATCGCCTCCTTCTTTCGAAAGAAGTGTGGGGTTTGTTGTTATTCCATCAAGTAATCCCATGTCATTATACATTCGAATTGACTTTAGGTTGGCAGTGTCAAGGAAGATTTTCATTTTCTGCTCCTAGCCTCCTTTGCAACCTTTGCTATATTAATTGATGATATTCCATGCTTTTCAAGTAATTGTGGAATTTCATTGTCTCGCGCAGACTCGCCAAACTTGTCCTGAACACCGATTCGCTTTATTGGTACAGGATGTCGCTCTGACACCACTTCAGAAACAGCAGAGCCAAATCCACCCATTACATTATGTTCTTCACATGTAACAATGCAGCCAGTTTCTTTTGCAGCCTTTTCTAAAAGATTTTCATCAATTGGTTTTATTGAAAACCCATCAATTACTCTACAAGAGATTCCTTCTTTTTTTAGCAGGTCAGCTGCATCAAGTGCCATCTTTACTGTAATTCCACATGCGGCTATGGTACAGTCAGTGCCATCACGCAAAACAATCCCCTTGCCGATTTCAAATTCTTGTGATTCTTGGTGAATTAGAGGTGTTGCAGATCTTGCCATCCTCATATAGTGTGGTCCATATCTTTGTGACATTATCCATGTAAGCTTTGATACTGCTATAGTATCTGCCGGAATCAATACTGTAAGATGTGGGATTGCCCTCATGATTGCAATGTCTTCTATTTGCTGGTGCGATCCGCCATCTGCACCAACTGAAATCCCGCCATGAGACACAACAAGTTTTACGTTTAGCCCGTTTTTGTCGTCACGTGATGGATATGCAATTGCGTTTCGAATCTGATCAACGCATCGTCCTGGCAAGAATATTGCATATGTGCTTGCAAATGGAGTCTTGCCAGCATATGCAAGGCCTGCTGCTACTGTAACTAAATTAGCTTCTGCAATCCCTACATTGAAAAATCGATCTGGAAATTCTTTTCCAAATGATAGTGTTTTTAGAGAGTCGGTAGTGTCAGCTCCTAGTACTACAACGTTTGGATTTTCCTTTCCAATCTCAATTAGCGTTTTTCCATATTCTGAACGCATGTCAGTTAGAGTTTCACTCAACTGTATCCAAGCTCCTTTGCCATCTGAATAAGCTGAGTTTTTTTGTCACCAATCAAGTGCAGCTCAATCCATTTGTTCACCAAATCTCTTCCGCCAAGGTCATATGCCTTTTTTATGAGAAGTTTGCGTCTTGCCTTGAGGATTTCTTTGCGAAAATCAGAAATTACGCCGCGAACGTCTTTTTGCCCAATTATTGCAGAGCCTCCAACAAAGGCTCGTGCACCATCTGTAAAGCACTGGCCAACGTTGGTCAAATCTACGCCTCCATCAGCCTCAATAAAGCCATCAAATTTGTGCTCAGTCAGTACTTTGACAAGGTCTTGTGTTTTTTGATGTGTTGATTCGATGTACTTTTGTCCAGACTTTCCTGGAACAACAGACATTACGATTAGCTGATCAAGATCTGACAAAAACTGAAAAGACCATTCTGGTAGATTTGTGTCAGGATTTATTGCAAGACCAATACCGACTTGGTTTTGTCGTAGTGTATCCTTGATTTCACCAAAGCTTGATTCGTCACAGACTTCGGCATGAACTGTAACTATATCACAACCAGCATTGATGTAGTCGTTTACATGTTTTACTGGCTCGTTTATCATAAGGTGTGCATCAAATGGAATTACAGTTAGCGGCCTTAGCTCTTTTATTTTATTATGATCAAATGTTGTATTTTGGACAAACTGCCCATCCATTACATCTAGGTGGATATAGTCGGCTCTTCCTTCTACACATCGCTTGACTTCGTTTTCAAGGTTTGCCATGTCTCCGGCTATGATTGATGGTGCAATCATAAACTGGCAGTCAAGCTCTAGATCAATTATTGGTGCAATCTCTTTTTTTGGTGCAACGCCGTGCCATTTTGGATTATCCTCCATGTGTTCTACACCTTTTCCCTTGACTGTCCTTGCTACAATTATTGATGGAGTGTTTCTTGTCTGTGTTGCTTTTTTTAGTGCGGCATCAATTTGCTCTATTCTATGACCATCAATTTCAATTACATTCCATCCAAAGGATCTCCACTTGTCGCCTAGCTTCCACCTGCTTGCGTCCTTCCACATCTCAGAAAGATCATCGCCAGTTAATTCTTCATCAAGTGGCATAATTTTTTCAGTGTAAGAGTCTTGTTGGATAAAGTTCCTATCAAGTATTACAGTCATGTTATCAACTTTGTATTTTGCTCCAGTCATTGCAGCCTCCCAGACCTGGCCTTCGTCTGATTCGCCATCACCAATTATTGTAAAGATTCGATGATTCTTTGAGTCGATTTTTGCAGCAAGGGCATTTCCTATTGAAAATGACAGTCCGATTCCTAGCGAGCCTCCACAAAACTCTACGCCTGGACACTTGTAGTCAGGATGGCCCTGCAGCCTGCTTCCAAGTTTTCTGAGCGTATCAATTTCTGCTTCATCAAAAAACCCAGCAACTGCCAGATTTGAGAAAAGTCCAGGCGATGCATGGCCTTTTGATAAGACTAGTCTGTCCCTGTCCTCCCAGAGTGGATTTTTTGGATCATATCTCATGTATTTATACAAAAGACAGCCCATAATCTCGGCCATAGAAAATGATCCGCCGGGATGTCCAGAGCCTGCAGCAGTTGTGCCTCTTATGACTAGTTTACGTGCTCTGCGTGCATTTTTTTTAATCTGATAGTAATTCATTCCCATAATTTACCAAAATCCCCTTAATGCCACTGTAGCCATGCATATTTGGTTTTTGCCGCTGTAATTTAAAATTAAAAGCTAGTCCTGAAAATTTTAATCTCTAGAAAAGCTATGACTAGTCATGGATCTAGAAAATATGTTGCCATTTGTACTATATGATGATAAATGCTATCTTTGCATCAAGTTTGCAAAACTCATCAATTTCTTGACAAAAGGAAGACTGCGACTTGTTGGCCATTATACTGATCTTGGGAAAAAGATTCGTGATGATATATTGGATTCTAGTGCACTGAGTATGTTCTGGTTTATTGATAAAAACACAGCGTATGGAGGTCGTGCTGCCCTGCTTCCACTGTTTTTTGCCATAATTTCTGCAAAAGGAAACTCGGAAAGTATTATGGTGCAAGAGTCTTGTGATATAGGTTGCAAGGACACAAAGGCTGTCTTCTTGCGTTCTGCAAGTCTTTTATCAAATAGCAAAAAACTCGCAATAAATCAGAAAAGAGTCTAGGCTGCTTTTTAGGTCAAGATTTTCGCGTAGCTAGTCTTAGAAATAGCTGTAATAGATAAAAAGCAAATCAACGGATACGTAAAAGGTTGAGCGAGAGATACCAAAGATTTTGGAAAACATTTGGTCCAGGCATACTTTTTGCAAGCACAGCAATTGGGGTATCACATCTAATTCAATCAACAAGGGCTGGTGCAGAATTTGGTTTTTTGTTGCTTGGTGTTGTGTGTCTTGCAAACCTCTTCAAGTATCCATTTTTTGAATTCAGTTCACGCTACTCTAATGTCACAGGAACAAGCATAATTGATGGATATCTACGACTTGGAAAACCAATCCTTGTTTTGTATCTGATAATAACACTGGCTTCGATGTTTATCATAACAGCAGCTGTTGGTTTTGTGACAGCAGGTTTTTTTGAGAACTTGTTTGGTGTTTCCTTTTTAGGGATTTGGTCTTTGGTTATTCTTTTTGGAGTTTGCATTGCCATACTAGCCAGTGGAAAATATCGAACATTTGATTCTCTGATAAAGATCATAAGTGCAGTTATGGTTGTATCAACAACAATTGCATTTGTAGTTGCACTGATTAATGGTCCTGCAACAGATATTGAACAGGTAAAGCCACCTGAGATTCTAACTCAAGCTGGCATTCTTTTCTTAGTGGCTTTGATGGGCTGGATGCCAATGCCTGTTGATATTTCAAGCTGGCATGGCCTGTGGACACTTGAGAGAATAAAGCAGACAAACTTCAAGCCGCGTCTTAAGGAAACATTACTTGATTTTAACATAGGATATCTCGTTACATCTGTCTTAGCTGTATTTTTTGTATTTCTTGGAGCATACATCTTTTTTGGTTCACCAGAACCGTTGCCAAATAACAATGCTCTTTTTGCAGATAAAGTTGTCAATCTTTATACTGAAACAATAGGTAGCTGGAGTTATCTTATCATTGCATCATCTGCTTTTAGTGTGATGTTTGGAACTATTGTTGCAGTTTTTGATGGTTACTCTAGATCTATTGTAAGGATAACTCAGTTACTTGTGACAAAAAATGAAAATGAGATAGTACAAGCTACAAAATTTAGAAAAACATATCTTATTTTGCTAGTGTCCTTGGCAGTAGGCTCATTGATTGTGGTAATTCCGTTTGGCAGCAATCTAACACAATTAGTTGATTTTGCAACTGCAGTTTCATTTCTGATTGCACCAATTATTGCAATTTTCAACTATAGGCTAGTTACAGGAAAGTATCTTGCAAAGGGAGGTCAGCCTCCAGCATGGCTTAAGGGTTTAGGCATTGCAGGAATTACCTTTTTGATTGGCTTTGCTGTTTTCTTTATAATTACAAGATTCTAAAACAGTTTGCATCCAAAGCTCAAAAAAAGTATATTTTATGTTTATCAAAACAAAAATTTAAGAATGGTAAGAAAAGTGAAAAAATCATGAAGGACATCAACGAAATAATGCCAAGGATACCAAATATGAGATGGGGTGCCTTGCTAAACAGAGCACCAACCAACAAGAAGGTAAAACAACTAGATAGAATGCTTCCTCATGACAAGCGATGGCATACTGTCTTTGAGGATCAAGATGCAGTATATGTTGATGATGTTCGCGTCAAAAAACAAGAGCCTGAAAAGTGGACGTAAACTAGTATTTGTAAATGCCTTGGGTTTTGAATCCTTTTAGCCTGTTTCGAAGTGTTACTTCAGTTACATTTGATGCCACTGCAATTTCTCTTTGGGATACGTTTTCGCCGTTTTCAAGACAGGCAACATAAAGTGCAGTTGCTGCAAGGCCCATAGGATTTTTCCCTGCAGATGCCTCTTCTTGCTCTGCTTTTCTTAGAATTTTTATTGCATCACGTTTTGTTTTTTCAGACAGTCCAGCTTTGCTTGCAATTCTAGAAATACACTGAACAGAATCAACTACTGGAACTCTTAGATCAAATTCACGAATAAGCAGTCTGTAACATGTTGCAATGTTTCTTCTTTTGATGTTTGTAGTGTCTGCAACATCTTTTAGTGTACGTGGAGTCTCTGCGTCACGACAGGCAGCATAAAGTGATGCTGCCATCATTGTTGGAATTGATCTTCCCCTAACAAGTTTTTTCTCAAGTGCCTTTCTGTAAATGTATGCTGCCTTTTCAATTACCGCATCAGGTAAGGCAAGTTTGTCTTTCATTTTGTAAAGTTCGTTAAATGCATCTCTTAGGTTTCTATCAATTGGCTGGCTCTGACTTCGGCTGTCCCATACTCGCAATCTGCCAATTGAGATTTGCATGCCTTTTGAGAGTTTTTTTCCTGTTGCATCCCTGTTTGCAGGATTGATTATTGTAGCTAGCCCCATATCATGTCGGCTAAGTGATGTTTTGTCTCCAGTTCTGCTTTTGCTCTGATCATCGTCTGAAAAAGATCTCCACTCAGGTCCTGCGTTTTCCATTCGTTCTGACATTACAAAACCACATTTTCCACAAAATCGCTCACCAGTGACGCTGTCTGTTAATGGAACATTTTTCCCACAGTATGGACAGCGACTATTCAAATTTTGTAATACCATTTTCTAGTAGCCAAAACCGATGAATTTGCCTTCTAATATGAACTAGTGGATCGATAATTTTCCTAGTTTTAACATAGGTTTTGTGTATTTAGGCATAATTATCTAGTAAAGCACGAATGAATAAAACAGATTAATAGAGATTTGAAAGAAAACGGAATTTATAAAACAGGAAACTAGAGATTAAGAAAATTATGAACATAAAATCAGAGAAAACCCAATCATTAAACAAAAAGACTGCTGCGCTTTGCGTATTTGTGTTTGAAAACTCAAAAGGACCACTAGGTCTTCCAAAACTACCAGCCAAGCTTGAGTCAGCAGTAAATCAATCAGTAAAGGAAACTCAAGGCAAGTTTGAATCTATTTCTATAATTCATACACATCAGTTAATCGCTGCAGAAAAAATAGTCATTGTGGGTCTTGGAAAAAAACCAAAGACAACAACAGACTCTATACGAATGGTTGCAGGAAAGATTGCTCAAAAAATTCGTGAGTTAAAACTAGTAGATTTTACAATTATTGTACCAGAGGATCTTCAGTTTAACATCAACCAAACAGTCTCTGCAATAGTTGAAGGAGCGGAGATGTCAATGTATTCATTTGACAAGTACAAAAAAGAAAAAAATGAAGGCAAAGTGCCTAACCTAGTACTTGTTAGCTCACACAAGATTGATGATGTTGTTTTAAGGGCAAAAAAAACTGCAGAGTCTGTAAATTATACAAGAGACATTGCAAACCTTCCACCAAACGAATGTTCGCCTGCACAGCTAGCTGGCCTTGCAAAATTACTTGCGTCAAGGAACAATCTAAAATGTACTATTTTATCAAAAGGTGAACTAAGACAAAAAGGGTTTGGTGGGATTTCTGCTGTTGGTCAGGGAAGCAAAAACGAACCAAAATTAATCATCTTGGAATATCGCAGAGGCAAAAGACAAGACAAGCCTGTTGTAGTTGTAGGTAAGGCTGTAACATTTGACACAGGTGGAATCTCGATTAAGCCAAGTGAGAAAATGGATGAGATGAAGTTTGACAAGTGTGGTGGCTGTACGGTTTTAGGAATAATGAAGGCAGCATCTGATCTCAGATTGCCAGTTAATCTAGTTGGGATTATTCCATCTGTTGAAAACATGCCGAGTGGAGAATCATACAGACCCGGCGATATTGTCAGATTGTTTGGTGGAAAAACTGCGGAAATTCTAAACACAGATGCAGAAGGAAGAGTGATCCTAGCTGATGCACTTGCATATGGAGTAAAGATATACCGGCCAAGTGAGATAATTGACTTTGCAACACTGACAGGCGCATGTATAGTTGCACTTGGTGCAAACGTTGCAGGACTAGTCAGCAACAACAAAAGAATAACTGAAAAACTGAAAAGCGCGTCTGCTAGAACCTCGGAGCAAATATGGCAGCTTCCAATTGATGATGATTTTATGGATATGATAAAGTCAGATGTTGCAGACATCAAAAATATTGGAGTTGGGAGAGCTGCTGGAACAATTACCGCTGCAGCGTTTTTGGCAAATGCTGTTGGCAATACTCCGTGGGCCCATTTTGATATTGCGGGAACTGCATGGATACAGACTGGTTCGAAACCAAAATCTTACAATCCAAAGGGTGCCACAGGCTTTGGTGTAAGGTTGATCCTTGATTATCTATCTAATTAGATCGCCAAGATATTATCAGATTAGGAAAAGATGAGTGCAGTTTAAGTATTATTTTGATGTATATTGTATGACGAGGAAACTTGGAACGTTGCCATTTCACAAAATGTGGAATGGTGCCAAAGTTCTAAGGAGCGCTTTGGACTCCCATGCCATGGCGTTCTACGCCTGAGCCCTGCATGTTTGGGTGGTACCAGTCCTCGTCGCGTCATAATTAAAATTCCTGTCATCAAACCTTGACAAATCAAGGCCAAAAAATATCGATCGATAAAACTATGATCAGATAAACATCGTCTTATGTCTCAAATAAAAAAAAGAAAATAGGAAGTTTTGGGGAGAATTATTACTTCCTACTTGTTTCAGAATATATCTTCTGCAACTTTGATGCCAAGTCTTTTTTTGCCTCAGATTGAACAAGCATAGAATTCCAAACTTTTCCTACAGTGTCTATGACAGCATCTGCTGCCTTGTCCATTGTAGGACCAAAAGCAGTTTCTATTCGCTTGCGTAGTCTTTCTGTTTGTGCTTCTTGAAGTGCTGCAAAGAATGACTTGTGCCACATCATCATGGCTTGCTGGATTGGATCTGGCGATTCACAACCACAACACTCCTCATATGGTTTGTTAGAACCACATTCACAAGTACATGAGCAGCATGCATCAGTTTCCATTTTACATGATTCTGTTGTACATTCCATGTTACTTTCTTATAGCAACTATAGAAAGGTAAGTATATAAATTAGAAAGTAACTAACATGAAAGTAGGTGAGATTCTAGTAAGTTGAATGAACAAGAACTGAAACTGATTTCAGAACAAATGAAGTGCTGTCCTGTAGATAATACCTTCAAAATAGTTGGAAAAAAATTCACAATCCATATTTTGCGTAACATGATGATGCTAAACCAGACAAGATTCAATCAGTTTCTTGAGTCAATTGAAGGAATCAACCCAAAAACGCTTTCTGTCAGACTAAAAGAGATGGAAAAACACGATCTTATCACAAGAAAGATCTACGACGAGACACCAATTCGTATAGAATATGAAATGACAGAAAAAGGTAGAGCATTGCAGCCAATAATTGAGACGATGGCAGAGTTTTCAATGAAATATTGTTGTAGACAAATTTTCAAAGATGGCAAGCCTCGAACATTCAAACAGGTTTTTGGCAAAACTTTGAAAGTATTGGAAAACTAGGTTGAAACTTTTTTTGTTATACGGTCAGTGAGCTTCCAGCCGTATTTTATCACGTAAGGCGAAAGAAATGTCGTAATTATTGTCATTGTTCCAACAAGTGGCAACAAAAATGAGCTTGTAGCGCCTACATCAGAGCCGCCTTTTGCTGTGACTAAGGCAAGCTCCCCTCCAGACGAGGATAATCCAAATCCTGATCTAAGTGATGTCTTCTTTCCAAACCCTTGCACTTTTGCAGAGATCCATACAGTAAAGAATTTGGCAAAAAATGATACCACAACTAAGGCAATTGCTGGAAGTATGAACACTTGGGCTTGTCTTATATCCATAAGAGCACCAACAGATATGAAAAACAACGCTGCAAACATATCTCGTATTGGTGTTGCCAAGTTTTTTGTTGTAAGTCTCATTTTTGTTCCTGCTACAAGAACACCTGCAAAAAATGCGCCAGTAGCAACTGAGATACCAAGCTTAAACGCAATTACCGATAATCCAAAAGCAACTCCCAGCGTTGCAATAATCAAAAATTCATTATGCCTTGTTTTTTCAATAATGTTCACATAATGTGGAATGGTCCTAGTTCCCACCACTATTGCTCCAATAATAAATGCTGCAATAAATCCAATTGAGATTCCTATTTCCGTAAAAGACAAACTTTCAGTAGATGCAATTGACTGTAAAACTGCTAACATGGAAATTATTATAATGTCTTCAATTACTGCAACACCAACTATAAGATCAGCTGCTTCTTCGTTAACCATGTTCATCTCCTCTAAAACACGCATTACTATGACAGTACTTGTGACTGAGATGGCAAGTGCTACAAACATACTATCGTATAGTGAAAATCCCATAGCCTGAGATGCAAAATATCCAAGTGTAAAAGTTCCAAAGGCTTCTGTGGTTGCAATTATTGTGGCCTTTTTCCCAATGTTTTTTAGCTTGTCAATGGGGAATTCCATTCCTATTACAAAGAGAAGTACAATGATTCCAATTTCTGCAAAGACGTTGAGCATGTCTATGTTTGTGATCAAGCTAAATGGTGGCGTGTAGGGACCAATTATCATTCCTGCTGCAATGTAAGCTATAATCATTGGTTGCTTGAGCTTAAATGAAATTAGTGCCATAATTGACGCAATTATCATAATTACTGCAAAATCCTGAATTACTAGCTCAGAAGGTGTTGGAGTGGAAAAAATCTT
>VHBM01000008.1 GCA_016871975.1 Nitrososphaerota archaeon
AGCATTGTTTTAAGCCAAACCTTTTTGTCAGATGTTATTTTGTTTACAATCATTTCAAGGTCTTTGCCTTCAAAGCCCTTTTCTTTGTAAATGTCTTCAATTTCTTTTCGCTCAACGTCGGGCTTGTTCTCAATCTCCCAGTTTTCTCTATCAATTTCTGACTTGAGCAGTTCACGTTGCGATTTTACAGCAAGATAATTTTGTACTGCCATTGCCTTTGCACCAGTAAACATTCCAACCAGTGCTGCAAGGATAATAATGTCTGATTCTACGTTAGCACCGCCTACTCCCGCTGCTATGCCAAGCGATGTGTTAATGCCGTCTCCAAACCCAAACACAAAGTCTCTCATTGCACTTGATTCTTTTAGATGAGGTTCTACATGTCTAGGCTCTGCAGTGTCTTTCATGATAGTTGTTTTATCAGCTAAAAAATAAGTGATTTTATTCAAAAAACTTGTCGTAAATGATTTATATCATATCGAAATGAGAGAGTTAAAGTTGGCAGGCAAAAGGATTGTTCTTACTGCAGATCGCAGTCTGATGACAAACTATCGTGGAAACTTTCTCTATGGCTTTATTGCATGTGGGCCATATGAGCTCCTTCCTGAATGGGTATTTGATAAGGTATTTTGCCCTGCAGTTGAAACCGATCCTCAAACAGGCGAGGCAAAGGTAGCCCAGGTTGGTCTAAGACGTGTTGAGAGCGCATTACTTCAAGGATATAAAAGAGACGAAGTCTTTGTTGCAAATCCAGACTATTTAGAAAAATCAATTGGTCCTGACACCAAAGTTGTCGGAATAAATGTAATGGATCCACTTGGGATGGCACCTGTTACAACTACAATGTCGCCAGAAAAATTGTCGTATGTTGCAATGAAGTTTAAGCGAATGTGTGCTAAAATAATCCAGCTAAAAAAACAATACAATTTTCATGTAGTAGTTGGAGGAAACGGCGCATGGGAGCTTGCAAAATCAGATAGAATGAAGATTCATGGGTTAGATACAGTTGTTGTTGGCGAAGCAGATGAGCTTGCACTTGACTTGTTTAATGATTTAGAAAAAGGCAATGCACCAGAGCTGATGCATTGCTTTGTTAAAAACATACAAAACATTCCAATCATCCAAGGTCCTACAGTTAACTCGCTAATTGAAGCAATGCGCGGATGTGGCAGAGGTTGTGATTTTTGTGATGTAAACAAGAGATCAAAAAAAGATTTACCACTTGAAAGACTGAAGTATGAGGCAAAAATTAACCTCGATTATGGTTTTGATTCCATATGGCTTCATTCAGATGAGATGCTTCTTTATGGTTGTGATAATAAGGACTTTCAGCCAAACTATGATGCGATAATTGAGTTATGGAAAGGACTCAAGGACCTTGGCGCAAACTTTATCGGCACAACACACATGACATTTTCTGCAGTAGCTGCCGATCCAAAACTCTTGCGTGATATGTCCGAAGTAAATGACATGCACAAGACTGGCAGATGGCTTGCAACAAACCTTGGAATTGAAACTGTTGCGCCAAGAATGGTCAAAAAACATCTTGGAGTAAAGACCAAGCCTTTTTCATCAGATGAATGGGGATGGGTTGTAAGAGAAGGCGCGAGAATTCTAAATGAGAATCATTGGTTTCCTGCTGCGACTATTATTATTGGCTGGCCTGATGAAACACCTGATGAGACGCAATATACAATTGATATGATGGCAGACTTTAGGGCTACAAACTTCCGTGGCCTTGTTGCACCATTGCTTTATCAGGACTTTTCTGAGAAAAACTCGATGCATTTTGGTAACCTAAATGAGGCCCAGTTTACACTGTTTTGGAAATGCTGGGAAAATAATTTGAAGGTAATTAATGACATAATTCCAATCATACTTCGCAACAAGACCTATGGTCCCCCAATGAAACTAGTCATGTATGGCATGATAAAGGCAGGAACATGGGCAATTATGAGATACTTGCGAGGCTTGTGTAAGGATCTTTTCAATGGAAGACTGCCAGAAGAAATTGTTGAAAAATATGCAAGAAGCAGATCTGTTACTGCGCCACTATACACAAAATAGATTTTACAAACTTTCTAGTGCTTGATCAACTAGCGTATTTCTTTTTGGAGTCATTACAATAAAGTAAACCTTGTCTGCTCGCTCTATTGCGTTTACCGATTTGTAAGAGTTTGCGTTAATATCATACTCTAGAATTTTTCCGTCAAGCTTTCCTTTTGTGTATATTAAAAGATAGACATCACCAGTTGATGGACTAAGTGGGATTATAGAAAATACATAGCCTTTGTACGAGTTTATTGGCATTGTGTTTTTCATTGGCGGGATAACTGATGCCATATACCTGAAGATATCTTCGACTGTATCAAACTCTTCATATTCTACATGCATTATTTTTTTATGAAAATTACTGTATAATAACTTAGGGTCTTTTGATGGCATTAAGCCTCTTGATCGGTTAAAAGATTTAATGCTTAAATTAATAGCTGGAAAAATTGAAGTTATTGGAATAGCTGCACTTTTAGCTTATGCTATATAAAAATAAAAACAAACTAAAATTTGAAAAAGGAAAAAATTACTTTCTATTCTTTAGCTTGAACACTATCAATGCTGGTGCAACAAAGTACATTCCAATATTTAGTAGAATTATACTGATTCCATATCCTAGCATCTCAGCTTCTGAATCAATGTCAACATATTGTAACAATGATAGTGATGATAGCAATGGTGTGATTGTTAGCTTGACAGCTTCTTTGAATACTGGATTTTGTCTTTCAAGGTCAGCTATTGCTGGTGAGAATGAATAGTAGAATGAGTTGAATGTAGTCATAAATGATGTGCCAGATGCAGTTGAGAGTACTGTGTTATCTCTAATTTCACGCAAGAACTGGACCTGTGGTGCTAATTCTGAGCCAAATGCTGCAGTAGCGATTAGACAACCTCCACCTTCTTCTGGCTCTTGTTCTTCAGGAACACATTGTCCATTTACTAAAACTGTACCTGGCCCACAAATTGGCTCTTCTTCTGGCTCTTTATCCATGCATTGACCATCTACTAGAATTTGGTTTTCTCCACATTGTGGTTCTTCAGTTACTTTTGGTACACATATGCCATTTTCTAATTTTTCATCAGGTCCACAAGTTATTGGTGGTGGGGGTTCCTTGTCAATACATTTACCATTTACCAATTCCTGATTTTCGCCACATGTCAAGGCTTCACCACCTGTAAACTGAAATGTTGCTTCAGCAGGTTGTGAACCATATTTTACTTTGGCAGTGTATTCACCTGATAGCTTCCATAGTGGACCCGCAGCTTTGAAAAAAGCCTCATATTCGCCCGTATCTTCATTAGGTGATACCTGTGCAATGCTTACTATGGTACCAAGTGGATCTAAGATAATTACTGTAACAGCTGTTTTATCAGTTCGATCATAATCTTTTATTGCACCTCGAATTGTCACAGTATCACCACCCTCATACAATGGCGCTTCAGACTCTGCAGTTAATGGTGCAATATTGTGACTTTCAGAAAATGCAATTCCAGCAATGCCAGTTGAGGATACTATTCCAATTAACATAACTATTACTAGGTACCTCAGTATCTTCATTGCTTGCTACTATGCACAATGCAGAGTATTTATATATTCTATGAAAGAAAAGTTGACTCGGTTATATTCGAATTAGACTATTTTTAATGTCTTAATAAATATCGGCAATACTTTTCTTAAATTGTTGGATAATGTTTGTGCAGAGAACTAGAGTTCTGCAAATTTCTTTGATTGCAATACTTTCAGCTTTTGCAGTTGAGCTAGCTTTTGGTCTATACTCTAACAGCCTTGCTCTGATAACAGATGCCACCCATGCCCTACTAGACAGTGTGGTAACGGTGGTTTTGCTTTTGGCAGCTAGAATGGCAATAAAACCACCAGATGCAGAACACACCTACGGTCATGGTAAGATAGAGTCGCTCGGCGGATTGTTTGGCGGAATTGCAATTTTGCTTATCGCAATATTTTTTATTTATGAGTCAATAGTTCGTATGCAAAGACCGCCACCAGCTGTTTTACCTGGAATGCTTGCTATGATTGCAGGATTTTACACAATAGGTGTTGATGTTTTTAGAATTTCACTTCTCAAAAAAACTATAGCAAAGATTGGTGGTGAAACACTCAAGGCTGACTTTTATCACGCATTCATGGATCTAGGCTCGACGATTGTTGCGATAATCGGCATCACGCTAGTTACAATTGGGTTTTATTATGGTGACTTTATTGCGGCTCTGATTTTAGGTGTACTACTAGCATATCTTAGTCTAAAGCTAATCTACAAAACATCTTCTGATCTGACAGATATAATCTCACCAGACTTGGTAAATCAAGTTAGGACAATTGTTTCAAAAACAGATGATGTTCTAAGTACAGGACCAATTCTTATGCGAAAATCAGGCGATACCATATTTGCAGATATTACAATATCGCTTCGCGCAGATGTTAGCTTTGACAAAGCACATGAGATTAGCAACAAGGTTGAAGGTAACATAAAAAGTTCCATTCCAAATCTGAAAACTACAATTCATTTTGAACCTAGCTGGACAGATGTACCACGTGACTCTAAAATACATGAGCTAGTCTCATCAATGAAAGATGTAAAGGGAGTTCATAATGTTAGCTCCTATTCATCTGAAGGAAAAATTTTTGCCAGTCTTCATGTAATGGTTGACAGAGAGATAAATCTAGAACAAGCCCACAAAATCTCAGAAATAATTGAAGAAAAAATTCAAAAAGACATACCAGAAATTGATCATGTCACAATTCATCTAGAACCTTATGTTACAGTTCCCCAAAATTTCAAAGTTGAAAAAAAAGAAACAGAAAAGATTGCGAAACTAATCAACGAATATTCTGAAATAAAAAAAGTTGGTCGAATTGTTGCACTAAATTTCAAAGACATGTTAAAGATTGATGTCGATTGTTCTTTTGATAAGAACTTGTCAATTGAAAATGTACATGATCTAACATCACAGCTTGAACAAAAAATCAAAAATCATTTCAAGAACGCAATAATTACAATACATCCAGAGCCACTTTAGATCAAAATGCTTGTAAGATACATTACAAGCATGCCAATGGCAAGACCTGAAACAACTGCCGTACTTGATAGTTTTTTGTCACCTTCATCTTGTAGCCATCTGATCAAAATTACAATTACCTGAAATATCGCCCCTGCCCCAATTGACAAAAAGATGATGGCAGTAAATGGTGAATAAACAAAGCCACCAACCCATGCACCAAAGATTGCAGGAGCTCCTGCCAGAATACCTAATCCTGCAAGCAGGCGGATCATCTGTTTTCCTTTTGCAAGAGGCGATGCAATTGCAATTCCTTCTGTTGTATTATGAATAGCAAAGCCTACAATCAAAAATGTGCTCAGTGCTACCTGACCTAGGCCTATTGCAGCACCAATTGCCAAGCCCTCACCAAAGTTGTGAAGACCAATTCCTATTGAAACCATCAATGCAACTGCAACAGGCTTTGTCATGCGGCCAAGACTGGAGTTTTGTACTAGTCTTTCACCTGCATAGTATAATGCCAAAAATGACAATAAGACTACGGTTGCAACAAGTAGGACACCATTAAACGAGTCTGCAAGAGTATCTTGTGATACTTCTAGTGCCTCCTCTGTTGCATCAATTCCCAAAAACAGCAGCAAACCTGCGGTTAGTGCTAAGAAAAAGTGGTACTTGCTTTTGCTTATTCGTCTTATGAATGGAAGCCAGAGCAGCCCAATCATGACTGGTATTATTCCTACATATGTGCCAATTATTGCAAAAAATCCTGCAAGCTCAAGGTTTGGTTCAAGTGAAGGAGCTGCAGCCTCTACTTCTTTTTCAAATCTAGTTCCATCATCTGTTGTGATACCAATCAGATAAGGCTCTGCGACATTCCACAAAAATGGGATTCGTACAACTGCAGTTTCAAATCTCTCCAAGTGTTTATCAGGTTCTATTGCTGCAGGATGGATTCTGTCATTTACGTCTGCCATTACAACATCTACTGCCATAGGACCAGTGTTTCGAACAGTTACGACAATTTCAGAATCCAAGAATTCGACTTTTTCAATTGTTATTTCTGGAAGCGAGACTCCTAAATCAATCAGATCAGAGCCTGGGCCAAAAATGTATGCTATCATAATAACAAGAAATGCAAATGGGATTATTCCGCTTGCTACAAGTTTTACCTTTGATGTATTTTTTACTTCCATGTTTTTCACTCTACTTTATCATCGGAGTTTTTTGCCAAAAAGATTCCAACCCACCCCTTTTCTGAAAACTCTACCTTGTGTGCATGAAACAGATACTTGCCTGGATATGTGTACTCAAACTCCATAATTCCACGCTCTGATTGTGAAAGTGTTATCATGTCAGTAAAGGTAAAAGGAACGGTATCGGTTCCTGTCGGATAATAATAGTAGAGATTTCCATGCAGGTGAAAGTTGTTTATTGGATCAAACTCTAACATGTTAACAACGTAAATTCGAACAAGCTCGTTTGTGTTTATCTGGATTGGGTGATGCTGATAATAAAATGGAATAGAGTTTGCTGCGTAAAAGTTGTTTTCAGTATCAAAATCTGTATCAAAGCCATTTAGGACCATGACCATTTCATCAGCTTTTGGTCTTCCTTCTTTTGGATCAACGATGTAAACCCCATACAGTCCATGTGCAATATGTTCCTCAAGTGGCATCACATGGCAGTGATATGGATGAACTCCAACTGGAATTGCATCCCATTCATATGTAAATTTCCCTCCAGGTCCAACAGATTCAAAGACTCCATCCATGTTAGCTTGATGAATTCCATGAAAATGCATCGTATGCGAACGCTTACCATTATTTATAAAATGAATTCTTACAAGATCGCCTTCAGTTGCACGAATGGTTGGGCCAGGTACAGTTCCATTAAAAGTCCAAACATTATAAAATACACCTGGCGAGATTTCCATAATTTTGTCATCTTCTGCGATTATTGTGAACTCACGTAAGGTTCTTCCATCATCAAGTGTTGAGATGTGTCCATAGCTAAACTCTCGTAGATATTTTTGTGGGTCAAATTCAACAGTTTGTGGCAGATACACAGGATCTATGATATCTCCTGTTGTTTTGATTATTGCGCCAGAATGAGTAACAAAGGTCTTTTCAGTTTGTGCCTCAGTTAGTTCAGGAAACACAAAGTACAGTAAAGATATAGAAACCGCAGCTACTATTACAGTAAGCATCAGTTTTGCGTTGAGTTTTATCATAACTTTGTATCTTAGAGTTATGAATGGCTATTTAATATTTAGCCTAGGCTAAATTTATTAGTATTAACTAATTTTATTAATCAAATTTAATTTTGTAAAGCGATCATGTATTCAATACCATTTTAACTAACAGCATGACAAATTCACCATGCAAAAGCCTGTAATTATGATGGTAGTAGTTGGAGTGTTAATAGCGGTAGGAATTATTCTTTCATTTTATGGCTCTCAGGTCATTACAGAAGGTCTTTCACAAAAAGAGGAGCTTGTGGCGTCAGCGGGTTTGCTTGAAGTTTCTTCTGATATTGATGTAACCACAGCTAGTATTGGCGTTTTTGTTATCCAAGTACAAAACTTTAAGGAAGGATCTATTCATGCCAAGATTTTTGATCCACTTGGTGCAGAGATTGTCTCAACTATAGTTGACAGAGAGTCATTTGAGCAGAGATTTGATGTTACCACGAGTGGAACCTACAAACTACTAGTTGAAAATACAGGTCAGGAACAAACACAAGTGATTGCTGTGATTGGACCAATGCCTGATACAAGCAAGATTTCTTTTGGAATTACTGGATTTTATATTTTGATTATAGGTTTGATTGGTATTGTTGGTGTTGGCATTTATTCAATAAGAAATAGACGCAAAAAAACTAGTTAAGATAGCTATCCAGGGTAGTTAAACTATCAATTGTTGTATCAAAGGTACTACTTTTTTCCATAGCTTGTCCAAGTTTTTCTGCATTCGCTGTATAGATTGTCTTGTCAGTGTCATTTGTTTGTCTTACAAAATCATGTTTTAGAAGATACGAGAGTTTATTTTTTAGTTCTTCTTCAGAAATTCCTGACTTGCTGGCAAGATATGATGATTCTTTACCTCCACTTTCCAGCTCTGCCAGTATTTGTGATATTTCTGGATCAAAAATGTATTCAATTATTTTTGAATTGTCGTATCTGTCTTCCAATTTGATCAGATGTTTTGTTTTGAATTTAAAACCTTTCTTGTTTTTGCAAGATAGTCGTGGACTAGAACTTTATCCATATTTTCATCGTTTATGTGATATGTTTTTCCTTTTAGAGCCTTCTCTAATTCTTGGATATAATCTAAAAGTTCACCCTCATCACTTACAACTATGGTATCAATATCTATTCCATCATGCTTACATCGCCTTGCTTCAAATGCAGTTAGCTCGTTAATTTTTGGATCAACTTTTTTGTATCTATAGCATAGATAGACTAGACGTCCCTCATCTATGTCAAGTTTCATGTTACGCTCTTTTTTTACTTTGGAGACTAATGATTCCTCAGGCGAGTAAAAGTTAGAGTATGGTTTTTCTGAAACGATTTCATTTTTTTGTGACTCATTTTCAATAAAACAAGCGCTTGGCTGTCCATCGGTTATCATAACAATTCTTTTGTTTTGTGCAGTATTTTTTTGTAGTATTTTTCTTGCAAGTCTAAATGCTGCCTGATAGTTTGTATAGTGCAAAAAATTATCGTTTGCATCATATGTTTTAAGAAATGGTATATCGAATGGATTTACTTGCGATGCCATAGATGCAAAACCAATGACATAGATTGAGTCATTTGGAAAATATTTTTTATTTAATGCGTAAAGGCTCCATAATGCCTTTTTTGCAGCTTCAATCCTACTTTTTCCTCCTTTACCAAGAATTGACTTCATTGTTGAACTAAGATCAATGCAGTATACTACTGCGACACGTACATCCTCAATTGTCTCAAATTCTTCAAGATCATCTGTTTCAATTGAAATTGGAAATTGTACCTTGCCAGTTTTTGAGATTCTCTGGACTGAGTTTAAAATTGTGTGAGGAACACTAAGAAATCTAATATCATCGCCCGGTTCAAATTTTTTTGTTGTATCTATTGTGACGTTTCCATCACCAAAAGAATTTGTGTTATGCAGCCCAAATTCGTCTGAGCTGAGATCCTTCATTACGTCGTGAAGAATTTTGTTCCCTATCTCAAAAAATCCCTTGTTTGTAAGCCAGTTTTTTTCATCGCGCATGTATCCCTTTGCTATCAAGTATTTTGTAATGGAAAACGACTCGTCTTGTGATGGCTCATCAGTATCTTGTCCTTCTAGCTTTTCATCAGCAGAGGACTTTAGAGAGTCTCGTATTATCTGATCAAGCTCTTCAAGTTCAGGCGTCTTTTCCCTGATTGCCTGCCTGTATAGAGTTTCTAAAATTTTCTGTAGTTTTTGATCTGAGATAGAATCGTCGTCTTTTGTCTTGCCTTGTTGTTGGTTTGCCGCAAAATATACAAAGTTTTTTGCATTATGCAGCGACATAACCAGCTTCTTTTTTATCTAAGATCTTTGGTGTTGTCCAGCAAAGTCCTTCAAGAATGATTTCAGTCAGGGTACAACGAAGCTCGTTTTCGTCCTGTATGTTAAGAGCTTTTACATTTATGTTGTGTGGCTTGGCAACTTTTTCAAACTCACTTTGTTTTTGTCGCATGTGTTCTAGCTTTGCCTCAACAAGATTATTGAGGTTTTTGAAATTTTCTAGCTGTGAGTAATACGATGTCTTTCCGTTTGACCAGATCATTTTTTGCGATATCTGAAACGTATTTTGCCCAAATTCTTGCTTGATTGATTCAAGCAGTACAGAGTCAATGTCTTCAAGAAACTTTAGACATATTTCTTTGATAGAGTCATCAATTATTTTAGAAAATACTTTTTTGCGGTTTTCCGTAGTGTCATCCATTTCTGCAAGCTCAAACTTTGCGACTTGATTTAGGCAGTACATGTCAGATAGTCTTGGGGTAGGAACTAGATTGTAAGAAAGCGCCCTTGTTCTTTGAGCCTCGCCAACCAGCAACTCTAGTCCGTGAACTCCAAGTCTTACACTAACTCCTCTTTCTTGATTTACTTGTGAAATGTTTCGAGTTTTTTGTATTACAGTTGCCAGAGCCTCAAGAACGGAAACAAGTACAAAAGACTTTGAGATTTCTGCTTCTTGTAAAATAATTAGCATTTCATCGGTAATTGCTTTTGGATAGTGTGTATGGATGTGACTTTTTAGTCTATCATATAGTGGTTCTATGACTTTGCCTGAATGTGTGTAGTCAATTGGATTTGCGGTTGCAAAAAATGTTGTCCTTGGTTCAAAAATTACAGGATAAGATCCTGTTGTAAATCGGCCTTCTTGCAGTACAGATAACAAAGCTACTTGTTTTCTTGGATCAAGTACTGGAAGTTCATCAATACAAAATATGCCATGCTTTGCTTGCATTAGTTGGCCTGGCGAATATGATTCTATTTTGTACATTTCTACTCCCTTTTTAGCAACTTTTACTGCATCAATGTATCCAACTAAGTCCTTTACTGAAATATCGGGTGTTGCAAGAACATATCTGAATCGTCTTTTGCCTTCAATCCATTCTATCTTTGTATCAAGTTTGTTATCAGAAATTTTTTCAATACTTTCCGGACTGATGTAAAATTTCAGGTTGTGATTTTCATCTTTGTCTTCTAAAATAGACACAAGTTCTTTTTGTGGCAGATCCATTGGGCAGTCGTTTGTAATGCTATTTTGTATAACGGGAATTGGTGAAAGTAAAGTTTGTGCTATTGTTTCAACAATCTTTGTTTTTGCTTGCCCTATTTGCCCAATGAGAAATATATCATGTCCTGACAGAATTGCTCTATCTAGTGAAGGTATTACGTCATCGTCATATCCAATAATACCTGGATATCTTGTCTGTTCTTTTTTCATTAGTGCTATGAGGTTTTGCTTGAGTTGCTCTTTTACTTCAACTAGCTTGTAGTTTATTGAAAGCAGGTCACCAAGTGTTTTTATGTCATTATAATCCTCAGGCACTCCCGACATTATTTCAGTGTACTTTGGTGAAGAGTTGTAACTTTGCTCAACTAGTTGCGAGAAGCTTTGTTGCAATTTGATAAATTATGGTTTGCTTGAATTTATAATAGTACCTTGCGCAAAAGCAGGGACGATAATTTTTTGAATTTTTCTCAGCATGGTTTTTATCGGGGGTACTTTGATTTTTGCATACTTGAGCACACAAGAATACAGGCATATTGTAAGAATTGTCGGAAACGATATTCATGGAGATAGAAATATGCTAATTGGACTTACGCAAATAAGAGGAATAGGATATGGTTTTGCAAGCGCAATCCTTGACTCTCTAAAAATTGATCCTCACAGCAACATTGGTTTTCTATCTGATGATCAGGTAAAATTAATTGAAAATATAATTAAAAACCCAGAATCTGCAAAATTTCCTTCTTGGTTTTTGAATAGACGAAAGGATCTTGCTACAGGAAAAGACATGCATTTGATTACATCTGATATCGAATTTTCGGTTAGAACAGATATTGAGCGTGAAAAAACAACTAACAGTTGGCGTGGATTTCGCCATACTTTTGGATTAAAGGTTAGAGGACAAAGAACACGTACCACAGGACGAAAGGGTGGTGCAGTCGGTGTCCAGAAAGGTGGAAAAGTTTTGCCAGCTGGAGCTGTTGTTCCAGGGGTGACAGAAGGGGCAGCACCAGTTGAGGGCGCCGCACCAGCTGCAGGGACAGCACCAGCTGCAGGAGCTGCTGCAACAGATAAGAAAGGCGCACCTGCAGATAAAAAAGGAGCTCCAGCTGATAAGAAGGCCGCCGCACCAGCTGCAGATAAGAAGGATGCAGGGGCTGCAAAAAAAGAAGCTCCTAAAAAGGATGCAGGAAAAAAGTAGGCGATTAGATGGGAGATCCTAAATATCCAAGAAAAAAATGGCGAAAACCAAAACGTCCACTTAATTATGATCTAAAAATGGAGGAGCTAAAGACACTTGGTGCCTTTGGACTTCGAACAAAGCGAGAGCTATGGAAGGCACATACAGAATTATCAAGAGTGAGAAACCAGGCTCGTTCCTTACTTGCCTTAAGACAAGAGATTAGAGAAAAAGAAGAACCGATTCTGTTAAAAGCATTATCAAGAATCGGATTGGTAAAAAGAGAATCAACGCTCGATGATGTTCTAAACTTGCAGGTTACGGATTTGTTATCACGAAGACTACAAACAATTGTCAGAAAGAAATTAAATTTTAAAACTCCATATCAAGCTAGACAGGCTGTTATTCATGGGCACATAATGATTGACGATAGAGTTGTTGATGTGCCTTCATACATAGTAAAAGTTGAGGAAGAATCAAAAATTCGTCTTGTTCCTGGTTCAGCATTTAATGAACTTTTGTCTGAAACTAAAGAGCAAGAAGTTGAAAATTCAGCCGAACAATCATAAGTTAAGCTTATCTGTAAATATCATATAATTGGGATCATACTATGTGTTCAATAATAGGCTATTATGGTAATGGTGCTGCCGCACCGATTCTAGTCAAGGGGTTGAAGCGAATGGAGTATCGAGGTTATGACAGCGTTGGCATTGCAACAAAGTCAAACAATCAGATTCTTGTGAAAAAAGGAGTTGGAAAGGTACTTGAGGTAAATAACATGTTTCAGCTTGACAAGCTTCCTGGAAATGTAGGCTTGGGTCACACAAGATGGGCAACTCATGGAAAGGTAACAGATGTAAACGCCCACCCACATCCAAGTAATTCCGGCAAAATTGCCATAGTGCATAATGGAATTATCGAAAATTTTAGTGAGCTAAAGACTGAGCTGCAAAAGGAAGGCTATACATTTCAAAGTGAAACTGACAGTGAAGTCATTGCAAATTTACTGCAGAAAAATTTTGATAATACATCAGATATTAAATTATCAATAAGATCTACTGTATCTAGACTAAAGGGACACTATGCATTTGTAGCTATGTTTGAGAATGGTACTTTGGCTGCAGCAAGATATCACGAACCATTGATAGTTGGAGTTGGCGAAGACGATTATTTTCTCTCAAGTGATGTTCTAGGATTCATAGAAAGAACAGATGATGCAATCTACCTTGATAACGGAAATTTTGCGCTAATAGATCCATCAGGACTCAAGCTTTACAATTTTGAAGGGGAATTGATCAAATACAACATTACAAAAGTTTCAAAAGAATTTGCCGATGCATACAAAGGGGATTATGCACATTATACGTTAAAGGAGATCTCAGAACAGCCAGACACTGTTTTGAAAGCAGGTGAAAATACTCAAGATGCAATAACACAAACGGTTGATTTTATCAAACATGCAAAAACTGTATACATTACAGGTAGCGGAACAAGCTATAACGCTGCACTTGTAGCAAAGTATCTCATGTCAAAATATGCAAAGATAAAGGTAGAACCGATAATCTCAAGTGAGCTTCCACACGATCCAGAATCCATAGAACAAAATTCCATCTTGATTGCAATTTCACAAAGCGGTGAGAGTGCAGATGTTTTAGAGGCGGTAAGGATCGCAAAAAATTCTAGTGCCAAAGTTTTATCTATTGTAAATTTATTGACGTCTTCACTTGTCCAAGAATCTTCACTTGTGATTGGTATGAATTGCGGCCCAGAGATCGGAGTGGCTGCAACAAAGAGCTTTACATCACAGCTTGCAATACTTTACAAGGTTGTAGACGGATTATGTAATGGATGTCTCAAGCCAGATTTTGATAAAACATCAAAGGCAATTTCTAAAATATTATCAAATCATTCCAAGATTAAAAAAATTGCAATAGAACTCAAAGAAGTCTCTGACATTTACATATTGGGAAGGGGAATTAATTATCCAATTGCATCAGAGGCTGCACTAAAACTAAAGGAGCTTACCTACATTCATGCAGAAGGAATACCTGGTGGCGAGCTAAAACACGGCCCGCTTGCATTGATGGACTCTAATGTGTATGTTGTAATACTCAACCCCGATGATTCTACTTACAGTGATACACTAACAAGTGCAAACGAGATCAAAGCAAGAGGTGCAAAAATAATTGGTATTTCAGATAAGAAAAGCAATGTCTATGATCACTGGATTGAGATTCCAAAGGTTGACGAGTCTTTGTATCCATTAATTGAGATAGTTCCAATCCAGCTTTTGGCATATTACTGTGCCTTAGAAAAGGATGCAGATCCTGACTATCCAAGAAATCTGGCAAAATCAGTTACTGTCAGATAATTTTCCGATACTCTTTTTCAATTAATTCTAGTAGTGTTTGAGTGTCAATTCCAGTTTTTAATATAGCAGAAATCATGCTACCACCAGCGCCTGCTCCTTCCTTTACAAATCCCTCAGAAAATGCCCTTAGACCTGCAATTTTAGAATGTTCTAGTCTTGGATTTACAACAAGTATTGGAACATCAGCTATCTTAGTTACTGTATCAACAAAGTTTGCACTCTTGTCTTCGATTATGTATGACGTGGTACCAATTGCAAGTTTATCTTGATTAAATCCAACCGACTTGCCAAATGCTAATACTGCTGCCATCTGAGTTCCGCCTGCCAGCATGACATTTGTGATTTGAGATGCAGAGCTGATCATTCCTGCAACCAATGGAATCATTGGATCCCCAACATTTGATACAATCTCATAGGGATCATCAGAACCAAGTCGCTTTAATGCATCAAAGACGACCTTTTTTTTCAGCTCAATTGGGTTTTGTGGCATGCTTGAGCTGACCATTGCGTTGATTCCTAGTCCTTTTAAGACAGCTAGTGCAGTAGTTGTTCCTCCTGGAATGCTTTCTCCAATTACTAGACAGTCAGTAAGTGATGCAAGTGTTCTTCCAATTATTCTTCCATAATCTACGGCATGTAAAACATCCGAACGATCAAGTGCTGGTTCAAGTGAAATATTTTTTCCAGACTTTATTCCTGTTTCAAGGTATGGAATTTGTGGCATTATCTTACTTCCAGCATTTATTACAATGTGTGGTATACTTGCTACCTCTAGTGCCGTCTTTGTAAGAAGTGCTGGAGTTGGCTTTCCGTCAGGCGTCATTGGGATTGTCTCTATACACTTGCAAGATCCATAATGCAGAAATTCTGCATCTGCAGGTGGTGTAAATTTGATTATCTCCTTGTTTTGTCCTGCCACGGTAATTCCCGGGATTTCACATGTTTCAGTATATGAGATCACAAAAGAAAATAAAAAATTCTTTTTTTGTGTATCTTCAACAAAGTTTCCTCCTTTGTCCAAGTTTCCAAGAATTTGAATGTGAACCACTAGTTATCCTCCTAATAGCTCAACAAACTCCTCTTCTGTTCTTGGTTCCATTACAAAGTTTGTTTCTTTTTGCTCTCCAAGAGTGGATATTGGTCTAGTACCATAGTTATGACCAGAATACATTACAAGATTGTTATCTAATTTTGCTAACACATCAAAAAGACTGTGATAAAGCTCATTTGCACTTCCTCCAGGAAGATCGATTCGTCCACAATTTCCAACAAAGAGCGTATCTCCTGTCAGTATCTTGCCATCACCTACAAGGCATATGCTATCCTTTGAGTGTCCTGGTGTATGAAATACAGTAATTTCAGTTCCACCGAAGCGTATCTTATCACCGTCTTTTACAGCGATGTCATGTTTGAGTATAGATGCCTCATGTTGAATGATTCTTGCACCAGTTGCTTTTGCCATTGCCTCGTTTCCAATTGTATGATCAAAGTGGTGGTGTGTGTTAACGATGTATTTTATCTTTAGATTGTTTCGTGTGATTAGCTGTTCAACCGCATCAAGGTCCCATGACGGATCAACTAAAACCGCCTCTCCTGTTGTCTCGTCTTCTAAAATGTAGGTAAAGTTTTGCATGTTTCCTACTTGAAGTTGGTGAACCTTCATAGTACTCCAACTTCAGCTTCTGGAGGTATGCCAATTTTTTCAACAAAGATTTGGCCACACATATCGTTTCTTTTTGGCATTCCAATCTTCATTTTGTGAAATGTTACTGTTATGTCTGCCTTGACGCATATGTTTGCAGTATTTCCTGTATCAGGATCAAGGCCAGAGGGAACATCTACAGCTAGCTTAAAGGCTTTTGTTTTATTGATAAATGCGATTGCAGATGCATATGGTTCCTTAATTGTACCAGCAATTCCTGTTCCTAGTATTCCATCAATGATGATATCTGCGTCAAAATCATACTTGGTTTGTTCTCCTGTAACTAGTTTTACAGAGCTCATCTTTTCCAAGAGTTGCCAATTCCATCTACTTTCCTCAGTTTTTATCTTGTCAGGACTTCCAAGTAAAACAAGTGTTACTCTTGCGTCGTATCCTGCCAAATGTCTTGATATGACTAGTGCATCACCGCCATTGTTTCCTAGTCCTGCAAAAACAAGAATCTTTTTTGATGATACATTACCAACTTTCTCAACAAGACGTCTAACTGTTGCTGCTCCAGCATTTTCCATCATAAATTTTCGCAAAAATCCCATCTGATGCCCGTTTTCTTCGATTTGCATCATCTGCTTTACTGTTATTTCCACAATCTATTGACAAAAATTAACGTAAAATAAGAGCTTTGGAAAACGGCTTTATCTTGGTTTTTTGTGCCTACAAATATTGCTAAAAAATGTAAAAAGATCACTTGATAAAATTGCAAAATCACTTGAAGAGTCACGCCAGGCACGTGAGTATCTTATCAAAAACACAAGAGATATTGTTATTTTGTGCAGTCAGTCGATAATTTCAGTTCATAAAGGAGATCTAAAATTGGCTAGAAAAAACGTACTCAAGGCAAAAAAGTTACTTGCAAAATATAAGAAAAATGCGAGGGGGGATCTTTCCCGCTATCTTGTTATCCCAGAACAAGAAGTCGTCGAGGCAACGTCGTTGATTTCCATTGTGGAAGGAAAATCGATTCCATCTGTTGAGTCAATTGGAGTCTCAGATGAATCATACATATTGGGTCTTTTGGATTGTGTTGGAGAGCTCAAGCGTCTAATTTATGATAAAATCAGAATTGGGAAAACGTCAGAGTCTGTACGTTTTTTTGAGATAATGGAAAATTTGTATCTGGTTTTGTATCCGTTTGCAACTTATGACAAGATTGTAAAGGAGACAAG
This sequence comes from Nitrososphaerota archaeon, assembly GCA_016871975.1. Classification (GTDB taxonomy): domain Archaea; phylum Thermoproteota; class Nitrososphaeria; order Nitrososphaerales; family Nitrosopumilaceae; genus VHBM01. Next base: position 17,262 of record VHBM01000008.1, read on the forward strand.
AAAAAAGCTTGATGTCAATCGAATTCTTGTAGAGGAGACAAGATCTGCACTTACCGAAGAGATCAGACGTGCAAATCTGATTGATGCGATTAACAAAATAAAATAATTTTTCAAAAACATGCGGGCGATGGGATTTGAACCCACGAACTCCTGAGAGACTAGCCCCTCAAGCTAGCGCCTTTGGCCAGGCTCGGCGACACCCGCAATGAATTTTCATGCAGGGTTTTTATAATCCTTGATTACACTTGCAAAACATGCTGGTACCAGTTAGATGTTTTACCTGCGGTAATCTCATTGCAGACAAGTTTGAAAATTATCAAAACAAAGTTCGTTCTGGTGAGGATGCTGCAAAGGTTCTAGATTCTTTAGGTGTTAAGAGGTACTGTTGCAGAAGAATGTTGATAACATCAGTTGAAACCATTCAGCAAGTGGTTCCATTCTATGAGGCAATAAGACGAAGGCATCTTGAAGTCCAAACTGAGCTAGAGTAATTTGCCAATTACAGCAGTTAAAGGACGATTAATTTACAATAGTAGAGGAAATAAAACAATAGAAATCGATGTCATTTCAGATAATAAGTATCTTGGAAGAGCTTGCGCTCCTTCAGGTGCAAGTGTGGGAAAAAATGAAGCGGCTGGTTTTCCAAATGGCGATCCAGAAGAAAGCTTGCAGCAGCTAAACAATAACATAAAAAAATTTGTTGGACTTGATGCATCTGATCCCAAGGCAATTTATGATGCAATTAGAACAGTGGATCCCACACCAAACTATACAAAAGTAGGTGGTGCCTTTGCATTTGCACTATCAATTGCAGCAATAGAATCAGCTGCAAGGACAGTCAGCGAACCTATATTCAAAATAATATCAAAGAAAAAAGATTGGAGATTTCCTTATCCCATAGGTAATATTTTAGGAGGCGGTGCTCATGCAGGTCCTGGAACCCCAGATATTCAAGAGATATTGGTTTGTGCAAATGGTGCAAAGACGATTCGAGAGGCAATTGAAACAAACTTGGTAGTACATAGAGAGCTTCGCAATGTTTTGGAAAAAGAAGATCCTAGCTTTACAAATGGTAGAGGTGATGAGGGTGCTTGGGCCCCAAAGCTTGATAATTATAAGGCATTAGATCTTTCTGCAAAAGCAATTGAGAGTTTAGGGTACACACTTGGAAAGGAAGTTTCTCTTGGCGTTGACTTTGCCTCATCTACTCAGTGGGATGAGAAAAAAAAACTCTATGTGTATGACAGAGCCGGATTTGAGCACGCACCAAAAAAACAGATAGAGTTTGCATCAAAAATTATAGAAAAATACAAGCTAATCTATGCCGAAGATGCGGTTCACGAAGAAGCATTTGAGGATATGGCAGAGCTTACGGCAAAGTTTTCAAAAGTTCTGATAACAGGCGATGATCTGACTGTAACAAGCAAGCAAATACTCAAAAAAGCAGTCAAGCTAAAATCATGCAATGCCGCAATTTTAAAAATAAATCAAGCCGGAAGTTTGTATGATGCGCTAGAGTTTGCAGATGAGGCAAGCAATAACAACATCAAATTAATTACGTCACATAGATCTGGCGAGTCAGTAGATTCTCATATCTCACACATAGGAATTGCAACAAATTCAAAAATGCTCAAAGTGGGAGTTGTTGGTGGAGAAAGGGTCTCAAAACTAAATGAACTCATAAGACTCTCAGAGCATGATTTAATACGCGGTATGGCACAACTTTAAAAACACGAAAATGAGTCAGCAAAGCCAAACTGAGGATATTAAGAAAAAGATACTCTCAACAGGAATTCGAGTGGGAACTCAGGTGAAAACAAAGTTCATGCTGCCTTTTATCACAAAGGCAAGTCCTGAGGGACTTTACATGATTGACCTAGACTTTACACTAGCAAGAATTCAAACTGCTGCAAAGTTTATCAATAGATTTGATATCGAAAAGGTTTTGGTTTGCTCAGCTAGAGAATATGCCAATACTCCAATTGAAAAGTTCTGTGAGCTGACAGGTGCAAAAATGAGACTGGGCAGATTCATGCCTGGAACTCTTACTAACCCTTCTCTTCCTTTCTATACAGAACCCCAGCTTGTTGTTATTTCCGATCCACAGGTTGATGCGCAGGCAGTGGTTGAGGCTACAAATGCAGGCATACCTGTTGTTGGAATTTCCAATACAGATAATGTAACTTCAAAGATAGATCTTGTAATTCCTGCAAACAACAGAGGAAGAAAATCTCTTGCTACCATTTATTGGCTCTTGGCACGCGAAATTCTAGTTGATGGCGGTAGACTGAGAACCGATGAGCAAATGAAGTACGAAATCGATGATTTTGAAACAAAGATAACGGAAGAGGAAATAGAATAATGCAGATAAGAACTCCGGCAGTTGCCGGCATGTTCTATCCTAGTGAAAAAAATGAACTTGAGACCTCCATTGATGAGTGTTTTTTACACAAATATGGTCCAGGCAAAAAACCGCCATCTGATACAAAAGAGCAAATCTATGGAGTTATTTGCCCACATGCGGGATACATGTACTCAGGTCCAGTTGCAGCAAACTCGTACTATTTGATCTCGTCATATATGCCAGAGCTTGTTATAATTTTAGGTCCAAACCACTGGGGCATTGGATGTAATGTTGCTGCAATGAAAGAAGGTATATGGCAAACTTCCTTGGGACAGGTAGAAGTAGACTCTGAAGCTGCAGAGGAGCTTGCGAAAATTTGTGATATTGTTGAATTAGATTTTTTCTCACATACAAAAGATCATAGCCTCGAAGTTCAAGTTCCAATGTTGCAAAAAATTTATCCAAAGTTCAAGATTTTGCCAATAATTTTAATTGACCAGAGCTACAAGATGGCAATGCATCTTGGACCAGCTATTGCAAAGATTGCAAAAAGGAAAAAAACAATGATTGTGGGTTCTTCTGATTTTACACATTACGAGCCAAATGACTTTGCACACAAACAAGACGAGTCGCTAATTGAGCCGATTTTGAAATTAGATTTAAAAAAGTTCTATGATGTTCTTGAACAAAAAAGAGTCAGTGCGTGTGGATATGGTGCCATGGCAGTTACTATGGTAGCATGTAAAGAACTTGGAGCCACAAAAGGAAAACTGCTAAGATATGCTACAAGTGGCGATGTTGCAGGTGAAAAGAGTTCAGTTGTAGGCTATGCCTCTATTTGTTTTCTTTGAAATCCATCTCATCTTCTCCAGCAAAGGCAATCCTATTTGGCGAACATTTTGTAGTGTATGGTGTTAAGGCAATTCTTGCTGCAATAGACAAACGAGTTACAGTTACAACAACAAAAACAGATGATGATAAAGTTACTATAAGGTCAACTATGGCCAGATCAAGCATTCCTATTTCTACACAGCATGAAAAAACAAAGGATGTTTTTCGTCCCTTTTTTTATATCGCAAAAAAAACTATTCAAAAACATTCTTTCAAAGGAGGCCTAGACATTACAATTGATTCGCATGTACCTTCTGGGGTAGGTTTGGGTTCTTCATCTGCTTGTTGTGTTGCAGCCTCCTCATCGATTATGGGCTTGTTTGAAAATAATTTTCCAGACGAAGTATTGAAGATGGCAATAAATGCAGAAAAAACTATCTTTAGTGAAACTTCTGGTGCAGATTGTACTGTCTGTACCTTTGGTGGATTAATTGAGTATGATAAAAAAAATGGCTACAAGAGACTGGATGTAAAACCAAAGTTTCATCTTGTTATCGCAAACTCAAAAATTTCCCATTCAACCGATAAAGTTGTTTCCAAGGTAAAAAAGTTCAAAGAAAAAAGTAATGTGTTTTCAAATTTATGCACACAAGAATCAGAGCTTGTTGAGAAAGCAATAAAGTCGCTAAAGGAAAATGATCTAGTATCACTTGGCAGACTCATGTCACAAAATCAAAATTATCTAGAACAGATCGGTGTATCTAATGAAAAACTAGATTCTATGATAAAGCTTGCAAACAGTACGTCTTTTGGCTCAAAGCTTACAGGTGCTGGCGATGGTGGGTGTATCATAGCACTAGCTGATGAGTCAAATCTCAATAAAACAATGGATGCGTTTTCAAACAAAAGCTATGAGTGCTTTTCAGTTAAGATTGATACAAATGGATTACAGCACAAGATTGAATCCTAAATCAGATACCTTTTAACTGTTCAATTATTTGAAAACAAACATGATACTAATCAAGCTTGGCGGCTCGATTATTACAAATAAAGAAAAATCCCTTTCTGCAAGAAAATCTACAATAGACAAAATTGCAAAAAGCCTCAGAAAACTAGATGAGCCCTTTGTAATTGTGCATGGCGGAGGCTCTTTTGGGCATTATTGGTCTGTAAGGTATGATATGCACACAAGGCCTGCAAGATATAGTCAGCATGGAATAGCAGTAGTCAAAAATTCAATGGTTTCACTAAATAAGATAGTTCTTGACTCTTTTTTAAAAAATAGGCTAAACCCATACTGCCTTCCACCAACTGACTTTATGGAAAATGGCAGACCAATTATTAAAAAAGTAAAAGAGATTGAAAAAATTGCAAAATCGAATCTTGTTCCAATCACTTTTGGTGATGCACTATGGTATGGCAAAAAAAAGTCATACATTCTATCAGGTGATAAAATCATGACGATTCTTGCAAAGACGCTTAGACCAAGGCTGTCAATTTTTGTTTTAAATGTAGATGGAGTATTTTCTAAACTTACAACAAAGAACCTAATCTATGAGATGAAAAACCAAAGACCTCAATTCTCTAAAATATCAATGGATGTTACAGGTGGAATGAAGCGCAAGCTTGAAGAGGCAACAAAGATCTCAAGGCTTGGTCTTGATGTATTCTTTGTAAATGGAAACAAACCACAGCGGATAGTTGATGCCATAAAAAGAAAAAAATTTGAAGGAACATTGTTTCGAGGCATATAACATGGAAGAATATGTCATACTAGTTGATAAAAACGACAATCCTGTAGGCAGGGAAGAAAAGGTAAAGTGCCATCTGCCAAACGGCAAGCTACACAGGGCTTTTACAGTATTGCTTTTTGATAAAAAGGGAAGACTTCTTTTAACAAAGCGAAGCAGTACAAAGATGCTTTGGCCAGATGATTGGGATGGAACGGTTGCAAGCCATCCAAGAGAATCAGAATCCTATGTATCATCAGCAGAGAGGCGGTTGCCTGAAGAAATTGGAGTATCAAGCAGGCTTGACTATCTATTCAAGTTTGAATATCATGTTCCTTACAAAGACATTGGCTCTGAAAACGAAATTTGTGGGACTCTAATTGGAATGCTAGATGATTCTGCAACAGTCAAGCTAGTCAAAGATGAGATAAGTGAGACTGTGTGGATTACGCCTAAGGAATTAGTGAGTAACCTCAAAAAGACGCCTGAAGTGTACTGCCCGTGGATGCTAATTGCGTTATATTTACTGCCTTTCTCAGAAATACAAATGCTAAACAAACATCAAGTTGTTTTGTCAGAATGGATAAAAAACGATATAAAAAATACATTAAAGATTTCAATAAAGTTTCATCTGCCTAATAACAACTGGAGGCTAGTTAATTGAATTCAATTGAAAAAAATGCAAAAATTGTAAATCGATATCTTATCTCAAAACTAAAAGGAAATCCACAAGAGCTGTACAGTGCTGCATCACACCTTATTGTAAGTGGCGGAAAGCGCCTACGGCCATACATGGTTATGAAAAGCTGTGAAATGCTTGGTGGAAAGGCAAAAGATTCCATCGGTGCTGCTAGTGCAATTGAGATGGTTCATAATTTTACGTTAGTCCATGATGATATCATGGATAATGATGAAATGCGGCATGGGGTTACCACGGTTCATAAAAAATTTGGGATGCCTATTGCAATTTTAGCTGGCGATGTACTGTTTTCAAAAGCATACCAGATCGTTTCATTAACAAGTCTGCCAAGTAATTCTGTAATTGATCTTGTGGCAAGACTTGCCAAATCTTGTGTTGAGGTGTGTGAGGGCCAGATTCTTGATATCAAAATGGCAAAGAGTGAAAAAATACCGTCACAGTCACAGTATGTCAAAATGATAGAGAAAAAGACTGCTGTTCTTTTTGAAGTCTCATGTACAATGGGGGCGATATGTGCAAATGCAAAGCAAAAAGACATTTCTAACCTCTCAAGATTTGGAAAAAGTCTTGGCATCGCATTTCAGATAACTGATGATCTGATTGGCGTTTTAGGCAACCCAACTGTTACAAAAAAGCCTGTTGGAAATGACCTGAGAGAAGGAAAAAAATCACTTCCAATACTTTTGGCAATAAATCGTGCAAAAGGTCAAAACAAGGAAATTATCTTAAAGGCCTTTGGCAACTCCTTTGCAACACAAGAAGATATTGAAAACGCACTCAAGATAATACGCAGGTTAAAAATTGAAAAAACAGTCAGACGTCAGGCTCAGTCGTACGCACAAATGGCGAAAAAATCGCTACAATCCTATTCAGGTTCGGCAAAAAAAGACCTTCTCTCGCTATTGAATTTTGTAGTAAAAAGGAGTTTGTAATTTGGATGATGAGCTAAAAAGGCTGATAAGAAAGATTGCACTACAAAATGCCTTTGAACATGACGGACAAACAAAAGACAAGATAGTATTATCAAAGATTCTTGGAACAAATGCAGAGCTTCGAAACAAGATAAAAGAAATTAACGCAGAGATTTCTGGGATCGTATTAGCTGTAAACAAGCTTTCTTTACAGCAACAGAAATCAGAAATAGAAAAAAACTTTCCCGAACTATTAGTTGCAAAAGAAAAAACAGAAGAGAGATCTGGCCTACCTCCTCTAGAAGGAGCTGAACATGGAAAGGTTGTGACAAGATTTCCACCAGAGCCAAACGGATATCCACACATTGGTCATGCAAAAGCAGCAATAATTGATGAAGAGTATGCAAGAATGTATAGCGGTAAGCTCATTTTACGATTTGATGATACAAATCCAGAAAATGAGCGACTAGAATATTATGCGGCAATAAAGGTGGGCCTTGACTGGCTTGGAGTAAAATATGACAAAGTAAAAAACACATCAGATGATATTGAACTAATTTATCAAAAAGGGCTTGAGCTAATCAACTCTGGTGCTGCATATGTTTGTACATGTAAGCAAGAAGTAATTAGCAAAAACAGACGAGAGATGAAGTCTTGCAAGTGTAGTACGCTTGATCAAAACCAAAACAATGATCGATGGAAAAAAATGTTTGACAAGTTCAAGGCAGGCGAGGCAATAGTCAGGTTCCGTGGCAATATGTCATCAGAAAATACTGTAATGCGCGATCCAGTTTTGTTTAGAATAATAGATGAAAAGCATCCATTGCTTGGTGATAAGTATAGAGTATGGCCAAGCTATGACTTTGCAGTTGCAATAGAAGACAATATTGATGGTGTAACTCATGCATTTAGAACAAAAGAGTACGAGCTTCGAAATGAGCTATATTACGCAATTCTTGATGCGCTAAAACTAAGAAAACCAAAGATGATGGAGTTTTCAAGGCTAGAGTTTAAGGGCATGCCTGTTTCAAAGCGAGTTTTAAAGCCACTAATTGAGTCAGGCAAGGTCTCATGGTACGATGACCCACGCTTGCCTACGCTTGAGGCTCTAAAAAAGCGAGGAATAACGCCTGAGGCGATAAGAAAGTTTGTCTTGTCTTTAGGCTTTACAAAGGCAGATACTCTTGCACCGTTTGATGTTTTAGAGTCATTTAATCGAAAGATAGTTGACGAGCAAAGCACAAGACTGTTTATGGTAAAAGATCCAAAAAGGCTAGTTGTAAGAGGCCTGCCTGCCTCTACTATTACTATTCCAAATCATCCAACAAAAGATTTGGGAAAGCGAAATATTACAGTTGATGAAAACTTTTACCTTTCATCTGATGACATAAAGGATCTAAAACCTGAAAACAAGATCAGACTAATGGGTATTGGAAATGTACAAATCAAAACTGCTTCAGATCACTTGACAGGGCAATATGTGGGAGATGAATTGGTGGAAGAGATTCCAAAGGTACAGTGGGTCTCACAAAAAAATTTCCAAAAATTAAAGATCCAGATACCAAAAGCACTTTTTATTGATGATAATTTTAA